>JABIFG010000231.1 GCA_018650795.1 Fidelibacterota bacterium | reverse complement strand
TGTCGGAACGGGGAGATTTGAACTCCCGACCTCTTGACCCCCAGTCAAGCGCGCTAACCGGGCTGCGCCACGTTCCGGGTTTATCAGCTTCAAAATCTGTTCATAGAAACATCCAATTTCGAAGCGGCCTAATTAAAGAATTGAATCACTCCTAATCAAGGAGCTTTAGAGGGATAAAACAAGTTTATGAGTCGATGAGCTCGATCAATTGTTTTAGTTCGGTACGCAGATTAACTAAAAATTTCTTATAGCTCGCTGGTGTCATCGCTGCCTGGGGTGACACAGATGATTTTGGTCTCTTAATATTTGACTCAGACTCAACAACTGCTGCAGGGGGTGCAGGTATTGGATCTTCAAGACTAAGAATGCTGAGGGCTAAACCATTGTCCTGGAGCTCCTTTAACTTCTGACGAGCACCCTCAATAGTATATTTTTTTTCATAGAGTAAGGTTTTAATAAAATTGACCAGCTCAATGTCTTTTTCACGATATGTACGGTTACCAGCACGGTTTTTAGCAGGGGATAATTGTGGAAACTCAGATTCCCAATAGCGTAGAACGTATTGCTTTAAGTCAGTTGCTTCGCTGACCTCACCAATTGAATAGTATAGTTTTTTTATGGCTTCCCTTGGCATATTCCACTCACCCTATAATAAAACAACGTTAATCACTTGAACCATTACTTTAATTATAATCCCTTATTACACGATCATCAAGGGATTAATAGTATCTCAACCAGCTTTTTTTCTGTGTATATGGAACCAAATCGAAACTAAATAAACCTACTATATAGGGTGGATTATGGCAATAAAAGGACGAAATGATACTGAATACTGATCAATTATTCCAATTAAAGCTCTCCTTTAGAGGTGAAACCAATTAACCATTAAGCTAAACTATAACTTCATCATCATTTTCAATTCTAAACTCTTAAAATTAGAAGCAAAGCTTGGTTTTGGTTCACAAGTGAATATCGTAAGGCACAATATAATCCCATGAAATTTGCAAATCGTTTTGAAGTTCAATTGGTAGCACTATGCGAAAAAGCGGGGTTGTTATCAGGTATGGGGAGAATAAATTTTCGGCATGAACGACGATAAGCATATAAAACTGGTTATGCGTAATAAACGCGCTTACTATGAATATGAAATAATAGAAAAATATGAGGCTGGAATTTCCCTGCAGGGTACCGAAGTGAAGTCCATTAGGGCTGGCAAGGTGAACTTGGGTGATGCCTATGCAAGGCCGCGCAACGGCAGCATCTCCTTGATAAATTTGTACATTTCACCCTGGGAAACTGCCAATGAATATGATCAACACAATCCTACCAGACCACGTCTCTTGTTACTGCATAAAAAAGAAATCAGGAAATTGAGTCATGAAATTGAGGCCAAAGGCTATACTTTATTACCGCTCTCCCTATATTTTAAAGCAGGCAAACTGAAAGTTGAATTAGGCCTGGCAAAGGGTAAGAATGTCCATGACAAACGTCAGACTGCCCTCAAGCGTGATGCAACTCGCGAAATGGACCGAGCAAGAAAACTCAGCCAATAATTAATTCGGAGAAAGACAGTGAAATTTCCACCCGTTAAAGAACAGATAGATGTAGTCTCACGTGGCGTAGAAGACTTTGTATCACCAGAGGGTCTTGAACAAAAACTTGAGAAATCAACAAAATCAGGGAAACCACTGAAGATTAAGCTGGGAGCTGACCCCAGTCGTCCAGATCTACACATTGGTCATGCAGTCGTACTTCGTAAACTAAGACAATTTCAGGATTTGGGACATCAGGCTATACTAATTATTGGTGATTTCACTGCTTCTATCGGTGATCCAACAGGCCGAAATAAAACCAGACCCAGCATCACACTGGATGAAGCTCGAGACTACGGCAAATCATATCTTGAGCAAGCTTCTATCATTCTTAATGCGGATAGACTTGATGTGGTGCATAACTCGGACTGGCTAAATAGCATGAATTTCTCTGAGCTTATAAAACTTGCAGCACAGGTTACTGTAGCCCAAATGCTGGAGCGAGATGACTTTTCGCAAAGATATAAGGGCGGTACGCCTATCTCAGTACATGAATTCCTTTATCCTCTAGCTCAAGCGCAAGACTCCGTGTATTTGCATTCTGACGTTGAATTGGGTGGCACGGATCAATTGTTCAATCTCCTCATGGGACGAGAGTTACAAAAAAAATCGAACCAAGCCCAACAAATCATTATGACCTTACCTCTTCTTGAAGGTACTGATGGCAAAGAAAAGATGTCGAAGAGTTACGATAACTACATTGGACTATCTGATACACCGGCAGATATGTTTGGAAAGGTCTTGTCCATTCCTGATGAGATGATCGTCAAGTACCTCACGCTTACGACAAATCTGTCAATGGGAGCGATTCAGGAGATTGATACCAAGATGAAATCAGGGGCAAATCCCAGAGATTTCAAGAGACAACTTGGTCGGGAACTCGTCAAAGTCTATTATGATGATCATGCTGCAATGGCTGCTCAAGAGGCTTTTGACAACTTGTTCATTAAAAAAGACATTCCAGATGAAATGCCAGAGCTGACTATAGATTCCGATGATGAAACCTTATTGTCATTGCTTGATAAGAGTGGCCTATTTGCCAGTAAAGGGGAGATTCGTAGACTCGTTAAGCAGAATGCCGTAAGTGTTGATAATAAGAAAATCCAGGATGAATTTTTCCCCTTTAATATCAAAGGCAGTTTTGTGATTAAAGCAGGCAAACGAAAATTTGTCAGAATTAATCATAATTAGTGTTTGTCTATAAAGTTAGTTTTAAGCAGATGCTATTACCGGTTTTCACAACGAATTTGACGAATATTACGAAATAGCATTAAATATTTTCGTGAATTTCGTCAAATTCGTTGTGAGAGAAGCATTTAAAGACAGACTCTGTAAACATTTACTCAACAAAAGAAGGCTGCCACATGATTGAACTGCAGGGAATCTCCAAAACTTATGATTCTATTGCAGCTGTTAGCGACCTGAACATGACAATTCAGGCAGGCAGAATTTATGGTTTTCTGGGTCCAAACGGAGCCGGAAAAACAACTGCCATTCGCATGCTCATGAATATCATCATCCCCGATACAGGCTCAATCCTTTTCGATGGGATTAGTCAGAGACCTCCCTCAAACCAGATTGGCTATCTTCCAGAAGAACGCGGTCTGTATCAGAAAATATCAGTGTTCGAAACCTTGCAGTATTTTGCCCACCTGAGAGATGTTTCTGATCCTAATACGAAGATAAAAGATTATCTCCAGCGTTTTGATCTTGGTACGCGCCTTCAGTCTAAAGTAAGTGAACTGTCCAAAGGAAATCAGCAAAAACTCCAATTCATAAATACGATACTTCACGATCCCCAATATATTGTTCTGGACGAACCTTTTTCTGGCCTGGATCCAGTCAATCAACTCCTGCTAAAAGAAATATTGGAAGAGAAGAAGCAGGCTGGTAAAACTATCATATTCAGCTCGCATCAGATGGATCAGGTGGAAAAACTATGTGATGATGTCGCCCTGATCAATCACGGATACCTCGTTACTGCAGGGGACTTGTCTACGATTATGAAATCTGAGGGACTACCACAATTACAGGTTACCCCAGTTGACGAGGAAGACCTCACTCACAAATGTTTCTCAGCATACGACTCCATCGAAAAGGATGGGTCGATCTACATTGAGATTGGTACCCAATCAAAACAGGAAATTATCTCTACATTGAATAAATCAATCGATTTAAAAACTGTAAGAGTTGCTGAGCAAGGACTCGAGGAAATATTCATTCACCTCGTGAAGGGCTCCCAATAATGAACGCCTGGAAAATAGCATGGTTTGAATATCGTCGTAGAATTCGATCGAAATGGTTCATTATAGGTACTTTTGGTATGCCCATACTCATCTTGGTTATCACTTTGGGAACTGGCTATCTGGCTGGTTCAGGAGCTGGTATCGAAACCAAGCATTTTGGGATGATTGATGAAACGGCCAGATATGGTGAACAACTTACAGATATTCTGGATAAAAGATTTGCAGACAAAGAAGCTCCCCCTTTCAGAATTGCTGTCACGAACGGTAGCTATGAGTCATTGCAGACACAGTTTGATGCCTTAGTCGATGACAAAACACTGGACGGTTATTTTGTTTTACCACATGACTTCTTAAGCAATCCAACGATTCGAAATTATTCTAGATCCAGCTCTAATTTTCGTTCAACTGATATAATTAAATCAGAGCTGAAAGAATTACTTATCAAAGAGAGAGCGATTAATCTTGATTTATCCGCAGAGGTCCTGGATGAGATATTTTTCGACATTGATATTGCCCATTTTGAAGTCGGAGCCTCTGAAGAACGTGAAACAGATGAACTCATTGCTGATTATATAGCACCCTTCATATTTATGTTTTTGCTCTTCCTTGGGATTTTTACGGGGGGACAATTGCTCCTCAGGGCTGTACTTGAAGAACGATCTTCAAGGGTCATAGAAGTATTACTTTCTACCGTCAGCTACAATGAACTCATGGGCGGTAAGATTTTGGGACTTGGATTACTTGGTTTAACTCAATCAAGTATTTATCTACTGGTTTCCTTTTTTGCAGGTAACTACTATGAACTCTCCATTTTGACCCCAGCTATAGGGCTGCTTTACTTCACCTATTTTATTCTGGGGTATCTACTATATGCAGGTATCTATATCGGTGTAGGCGCTCTATTTGATTCGGAACAAGAAGCTCAACAAGCTATCCAGATCATCACCTTTATTGCCATCATTCCTATGGTACTGTGGACTCTGGTTATAGAGAATCCCAACTCCACTCTTGTAAATGTATTAAGCTATATACCTCTGGTGACACCATTTTTTATGATGATCAAAATTGCGATAGGGGAAACAACTAATATTCAAGTACTTACTACAATTATATTGATGATGGTCAGCGTGTATGGCAGCATCAGGTTGTCAGCGAAAGTCTTTAGAACAGGCATCTTGCTTTACGGAAAACGGATCACTTTACCAGAAATATATAGATGGATCAGAGCATAGCTATTTTGATGAATTGATTTTCTTGACATACCTGAAGCTACATTTATCTTCTTCAGGTTTTTAAATATTTAATTGATTGCCAAGGGAGACATAATGGCTGAAAATGTGAAAGAATTTACCGATAGCAATTTTAATGCTGAAGTAATTGAGTCTGACGTACCAGTCCTGGTTGATTTTTGGGCTGTATGGTGTATGCCCTGTAAGATGGTTGCTCCAGTTGTTGCCGAGATTGCTACTGATTACAATGGTAAGTTGAAAGTTGGAAAATTAGATGTTGATGGTAATCCAGAAGTTGCTCAAAAATATGGGATTCGTAGTATTCCAAGTCTCCTGATATTCAAAAATGGTGAAGTTGCTCAAATGCTGGTTGGGGCAGTACCTAAGCCACAGATTATCGCCAAGGTTGATGCAGTTATTGGTTAATCACCTTCAAAGCTAAATATTTAGAAATGCCATCCTCAGGGATGGCATTTTTTATACCCCTCTCGACTATCATGACTTTATATTGCACCGGATACCGGGGTGTCCGGCGACTCCCTAACGTGGGGGCCGGGCTGAGATCAAACCCTATGAACCTGATCTGGATCATGCCAGCGTAGGGAGAAAATATGCACCGCTTCACAACTTTTCTGATTTCTATTTTAATGCTTCAGTCTATTGTGCTTTCACAAGAAGACCAGATTACTGGTAGGGTAGTAGATGCAAGCACCAACATACCGCTAGAAGGTTGCGAGATAATTTCTGGAACAATAGGTACCGTTACCAATGAATTGGGTGAATACTCGATTCATGGTGAACTTGATACACAGCTCATCTTCAGGCACATTGCCTATGAAAGTCTAACACTTAAAAGAGGGGATATCACTGAAGTCATTGCACTGGTGCCAATTATGTTGCAGGGCGAAGTTGTGGCTGTCTACGGTGCTCTCAGAACACAATCGCTGTTGGAATCAGCCGGTGGCATCACCGTCATTAGTAAGAGGGAAATTGCATCGACCAGTGAACCTCATTTTCAAACATTAATCAACAACATCCCTAATCTGAATTGGGCGGGAGGAAGTTCCAGGCCACGATATTTCCAAATCCGCGGGATTGGTGAGAGGTCACAGTTCGCTGGGGATGGTCCACCAAACTATTCCGTGGGGTTCAGCATCGATGATCTTGACCTGAGTGGAATCGGTATGTCTGGTTTGACCTTTGATGTGAACCGAGTTGAATTATTTCGGGGACCTCAATCATCTATATACGGTCCTAATGCCCTGGCAGGATTTATCATTTTACAATCAAATGATCCAGCTAAACACCAGGATAGTTATGTCACTGCTTCAATAGGAAATGCCAGCACACTAAACATAGGGGCAGCTTTTAATCTTCTTACCAGACAAAATCTTAAAGCGCGTATCGCTGCTTTTCGTGGATACAATAATGGCTTTCAATACAATGAATATCACGATGACTTTAAAAGCAATGAACGCCTGGAGTCGATGGGTAGATTGAAAATCATCTGGTCCATTCAACCAAAACTGGAATTTAAAGCTACTCTACTTACGGTGATACTGGATAATGGCTATGATGCCTGGAGTCCCAACAATGCAGGTTTTACAACCTATACGGACAATCCTGGTAAAGATAGTCAGACTTTAAATGCTGGCGTGTTGAGAGCAAATTATAAGCTATTTAACAGAACTGAAATTCAATCAATCACGACACTGTCCAATGCAGAGATGGAGTATAGTTATGACAGTGATTGGGGGAATGATGAATTTTGGGCTGAAGATCCATACAATTTTAATCCGGCTGTTGAAGGTTGGAGATATGACTTCTTTGATAAAGTTGCCCGCATTCGCGATACCAAAACCCATGAATTGAGAATTGTCCATTCCAGTCAGAGTGAAAAGCTTGATGTGATTGGTGGAGCGTATTATAAAGACCTGATAGAAATGGATGATGCAGAGGGTTACTTATTTGGTGGTGATGAGTCAGAGCTTGAGAGCGAATTTCATTTGAGTAATCGTTCGGTCTATGCTCAAATAGACTATAGTCCTGTAGAGAAAATTACGTTCACCTCAAATATCCGTGTTGGAAAACGCCAAACTGATTATGAGGATGACAAATTCACTCAATTCAGTCTCAGTGACCAGCTAAATGGTGGAAAAATAGCAATGTTGTATAAGATTGATAATCGCAAAACAACTTTTATAAACACAGCACGAGGTTTTAAGGCAGGAGGCATCAACCAGCACCCCCGCATTCTTGATATTAATCGTCCATTTTCTCCTGAATACGTCAATAATTATGAAATAGGATACCGAGGGGTATCCAAACAGGGCATGCTTGCAATCCTGGCCTTTTACACGTGCCGCATGGATCAGCAGGTTTCGCTCTCCAGCCAGCAAGATGCCATGGATCCAAATAGTTTCACCTATTACATTGGGAATGCTTCAGAGGGCTATGTTTACGGTTTAGAATTAGAATTTCGTCGAGAAATCAACCAGCGATTTCAGATCTCAGGATCCCTGGGTTTGTTAGAGTCTAAAACAGAAGCATATTCATTTGAAGTAGCACCTGATCAATATGTTATGCTTGGTGATAGGGCCTTTGCCCATGCACCGAACTATTCATATCGATTGGGGGCTGACTACAGTTTGAATCCAAACATATCTATACGGGTTTCCATTGCCGGTAAAGATGAATTTTACTTTTCCGAAAGTCATAATCAGCGCTCACAGCCGTATAATCTCATAAACTCCGGGATCACATACTCATGGTCCAAAGCATGGGAAATTTCATTCTGGGCCGATAATCTGCTAGATACACATTACGCCAGTCGCGGTTTTTACTTTGGACTGGAACCTCCAGATTATGCAGATAAGCTATATATGAGTTATGGAGATCCGCGTCACTACGGATTCACGTTGAAGTACATTTTTTAATGTATGTTAATTATGATCCTGAATGCTTATCTTTAGCCTTGTTATGACCCCTGATTGGAGAATTTATGAAGAAAATTGATATTATTGTCGGGATTCGTCCCGATTTTATACGTGCATCGGCACTCCTTAATTCATTTCAGGATTTCGAAGATATACTGGATATTCGACTTATCCACACAGGGCAACACTATGATCCTGAGCTAAATCAGGATATTCTTGATCAATTGCATCTTTCTTCAATCCATAGCTATCTCGATATCAATGTGATTGAGGGAATTGGTAAAATGGCTTCAATGATGATGTCTTACGAGAATCAAGTTCACATTGACCGGCCCGATATGGTCCTGGTTATTGGAAATTCTGACTCTGCTCTAGCTTGTTCGTTGGTAGCTTCAAGATCGCATATACCGATTATCCATGTCGATGCAGGAGTACGCTCTTTCGACAATCAACCCCATGAAGAGCGGAATGATATGCTCATCGATAGATTGAGTGCCTATCTGTTTACCTCAAATGAGGAAGCTGTGATTAATCTCATTCGAGAAGGATATGACAATCAAAATATTATTGAAGTTGGCAATATTCGTGCGGATGCGGTATTTGCCAACCTTGGCTATGCTGAGGACAGTAACGTACTTGATCGTTTTGGGCTGGATGAAAATAGCTATATTCTGTTAACCATGCACCACGACCATATTTTGAAGAATATTGATTTTCTTAGCTCATTTCTCACCATGCTTGAAAGACTTTCGGAACGACTGCGAATATGCATGATATTACATCCAAAAACTTTACAGATCCTGGAAGATATGCCGGAAGTCATGCTTGATCCCGGTGTCAATCTGCAATTCGTTTCCTCTCAAAATTACCACGATTTGTTAAAACTCCTGAAGCATGCTGTTGTTGTTGTGACTGACTCACAAGGCTTGCAAGAGGAATCAAGCATTCTGGGAGTGCAGTGTCTCACAATTGGCAACTCGAGTAACCGACCGGTTACACTCTCCAAGGGAACCAATACGTTGATTGGATTTGACATCCAGGCTATTGAATCAAAAATTGTCTCTGTTATAGAGGGTGATAAAATCGATGGTTACCCAATTGATGGGTGGGAGGGCAAAGCGGGCCAAAGAATTGCCAAGTATACTTCAGAAATAGAGTAGTCAGTATTTAAAATTTGTTTAGTCTTTTGGGATATTTTCATTATTTCAGTTCAAACAACTGAAATGTGTATCGAATAATCTACAATGATAAGTAAATCACAACATAAAATCCGTATTTTGATAGTCGAAGATGAGCGGTTATCAGCCGAAGATCTTTCTATCCGCCTGAAACAGAATGATTTTAGTGTTGTAGGTATTGTGGGGACAGGTCCTGATGCTTTGAAATTAACTGCCGAAACCAAACCTGATATCATACTCATGGATATTCAACTGCGGGGCAAAATGAATGGCATTGAGGCAGCCAAACTCATTCACGAAGATTTTGCAGTTCCAGTTATTTTTGCAACGGCATATGGGGATGAGGCACATATTACCCAGGCTCTCCAGGACGCCGATGCATATGGATTTTTGCATAAGCCCATTGATGAACAAGCTGTATCGACGATGATCAGGATTGCGCTAACCCGATTTGCTACTGACCAGATGATGCTCAGAATAAATGAACTCCTCGGTCTAAAGGATTCGATCTATAGTGGACTTGAATCTACAAGTAGCATTGAAGAGATTGCAACCCTGCTGCACTCATCCTTTGCTACAACAAACATTTTTGAAAAATATTGGATCGCGCTCTGGTCCGATGATGATAAAATTGCTGCCAGTCAATCTACTGGAATTTCAAAGGAGGTCTTTAACCGATATCTTGAAAAGAGAGATCGGGAAAGCCTTGAGAATCAGAAAATGATGATTCCAGATGAGCTTATGAATACCATCCTGGATGAAGATAGCTTTATGATAATTATTCGAGGTGAAGAGCGTGTTGTGGGCCTCCTTGGCTTCACCTGGAATCTGAGTATACCAAATTTCCGAAGTGAGTTTGCAGTCATTAAGGATGTAGCACACCTGATTTCACAGAGTATCAAAAATACACAATTGAAAAGGGAGCAGGAAAAAGCCCGAAAGCTGGCTGCTGAATCGGAAGCACATATTAGAGCCATTGTTGAGCAATCTGCTACTGGGATTTACATTATTGATCACAATTATAAGCTGGTCTATGTCAATGATCGCTTATGCGAAATATTTGGTCGCTCCCGTGAAGAATTGGTGGGCTCTATATTTTCAGAACATCTTGGTCCTTCGCGTGACAGAGTTATCAAGAATTATGAGGACAGACAGGCAGGCAAAGATGCTCCTCAAGAATATTCGCTGGATGTTCTTAGACCAAACGGTGAGATGCGAGATATTCTAATTTCTGCAAATTCTTTTGTTGATAGCGAGGGTAACGTCAAGAATGTTGGTCATACTCTCGATATTACTGAACAAAATATTGCGAATCTTGAATTGAAAAAATTAAGTCAGGCGGTAGAACAAAGCCCGGTGATGACAATCATTACCGATGTGGAAGGGAATATCCAGTACGTCAACAGTGAATTCCTATCCAAAATGGGTTATAGCCTTGATGAACTTATCGGTGAAAATCCCCGACTGCTCAAATCCGGTAAGCATGATAAAGCATTCTATGAGAATTTGTGGAATACTATTAAAAGCGGGACAGTTTGGTCTGATGAAATAATCAATAAGAAAAAAAATGGTGAGCTTAGCTGGGGAAAAGTATCTATTTCTCCAATTCGTGATGCGTATGGAACTGTCACGCATTTTGTGGGATTGACTGAAGATATTAGTCGTCAGAAGAAGGTAGCAGAAAGAGCTAAAAAAGATCAAAAACTACGTGATGTCCTCTACGCCATTACAACAGCTGCTATACAGGCTAAAGATGTTACGAGTCTTTCGGAAAATATTTACCAATTCATTAGCGAGATTATTTCTACCAGTAACTTTTTCCTGGCCATGTTAAACAAAGAGGATAACACCCTTTACTTTCCTTATGAGAGAGATTATTACAAATCAGAACTACCAGAAAGTATTCCCTGCGATCCAGAAAGATCACTCACGGCACGAACTATCGTAGAAAAAAGGACACTGCATATCAAGCAGACTGAAATTCGCGAGTTGATCAATAGTGGTCAGGTCACCATTGCTGGAGAGTTGCCCAGTGTCTGGTTGGGTATACCCCTGAAAGTGAAGGATGATGTTATTGGTGCCTTTGTTCTCCAGGAGTACGATGGTCTCACACAATATGAAGAAGAAGATGTTAGACTGCTGGATCTCGCTGCTGCTCAGGTGGCTTTGACCATCGATCGCACTAGAAAAGCCGTAGCCCTAGAGGAATTGGCTGATGAACTCGCCAATGCCAATGGTATGAAAGAATTGCTTCTGGATGTGATCACTCACGATCTTAGAAATCCAGCTGGTGTGATTAGTTCTGTTACTGAGATGTTGAGTTCAGAAGATGATGGTAATGAAATGTTCGAATTGTTGCAGAGTAGCGCTGAGAGTTTGATGAAAGTAATCAAAAACGCTACGGTGTTATCAAAGTTGAGCATTGGCGAAAATATTGTCAAAGAGAACCTCGATCTGGTCCCAATTCTAGAGGACATGAAAGCTGAATTCGCTTCACAATTATCCCATGTCTCGATGACTTTAAATACAAATATTCCGGATTCACTTATTATTAAGGCCAATCCCATCATCTCGGAGATACCAAAAAATTATATCAGCAACGCCATCAAATATTCCTCCGATGGTGGAACCATAAATTTAATTTTAAGAGAAGAGGGTGGAACAGTAACTCTTAGAATCGATGATTCAGGTAAACCAATTCCCACTGAAATGAGAGCAGCGATCTTCAAGAGAAATGTCCAACTCGGCGATGGAGAAAAGCGAGGGCGCGGTCTCGGACTGGCCATCGTTAAGCGAATAGCCAATGCACATGACGCCACTGTTGGCATCGAGGACTCATCCACAGGCGGGAACAGTTTCTTTTTAAAATTCTAATCCGCTGATTAACAATTAAATTCAATTTTGCCTTCCTGTTTGATACGAGATAATCAAGCGTATATTGCGCCCTATGATGAGATCTGAAGTTCGAAATTTTTGCATAATTGCACATATTGATCATGGTAAATCTACACTAGCTGACCGCTTACTTGAAGAGACCCATACACTTTCTGATAAACAAATGATGAACCAGGTTCTTGACGATATGGACCTTGAACGAGAACGTGGAATCACAATTAAATCCCATCCGATTCAAGTAAAATATTCAGCTTTAGACGGTATCGAATATGTGCTGAACCTGATTGATACACCAGGACATGTTGATTTTAGTTATGAAGTATCTAGAAGTTTGGATGCCTGTGAGGGTGCCTTACTCCTGGTTGACGCAGCACAGGGTGTTGAAGCACAAACCGTAAGCAATGCCATGTTAGCGGTTGAAAGTGGCTTAGAGATAATCCCGATCATTAATAAAATTGATCTACCGGCAGCGCAAATTGATAATGTGAAGTCACAAATTGTTGATCTTCTCGGGTGTGATGAGGATGAGATTATTCAAGCCTCAGCTAAAGCAGATATTGGGATTCAGGAGATATTGGAAGCCGTGATTGAGAGAATTCCCGCTCCCGAAGGGAATGAAGATCTGCCGCTACGGGCATTGGTTTTTGATAGTACCTATGATGCATATCGTGGTGCTGTGGCATATGTTCGTGTCCTTGAAGGGCAGTTAAAATCTAGAGATATCCTCCGCTTTATGGCCAGCAAAGAGGAATATGAAGTAGCTGAGCTGGGCTATTTCAAATTGAAAAAAGTTAAGGGAGATTTGCTCAAAGCAGGTGATGTTGGCTATATCATTGCTAACATCAAAGATATCAGCGAGATTCGTGTTGGTGATACGATTACGACAGCCAAACATGGTGCCTCTGAGGCTCTAACTGGTTATCGCGAGGTAAAACCAATGGTTTACTCCGGTGTCTATCCAATCGTGTCAGATGACTATTCCAATTTGAGGGCAGCCCTTGAAAAACTTAATTTAAACGATGCTGCTTTGACCTGGGAACCTGAGACCTCGGGTGCTCTGGGATTTGGTTTTCGCGTCGGTTATCTAGGTCTTCTGCATATGGAAATTGTCCAGGAACGCTTGGAGCGGGAATTTGCGATTGATCTCATCACGACCCAACCAAATGTGAAATTCAAAGTAAATCTCAGGGATGGTTCTCATACGATGGTAGATAAGCCCAGTGATCTTCCAGAACCGGGTGAAATTGACCATATTGATGAACCATATGTCACTGCTGAAGTGTTGACGCCACCGACCTATATCGGTAATTTGATGAAGCTCATTATTGACAAGCGCGGTATTTATAAATCAACGCACTATCTTGATGAATCCAAGGTTCAGATTTATTTTGAAATTCCACTGGCTGAGATCATTTTCGATTTTTATGACCAACTAAAAAGCACATCCCGTGGCTATGCTTCTTTTGATTATGAGCCAATAGATTTCCGAAGGGGTGATCTTGTAAAGCTGGATATCCTTATCGCAACAGAGAGGGTGGATGCGCTTTCCCAAATTGTACACCGCGAAAAGGCTTATGACCATTCCAGGAAATTATGTTCAAAATTAAAAGAGTTGATTCCCCGCCAACAATTTGAAGTTCCGATTCAGGGTTCGATTGGTCAGAAAATCATTGCCCGTGAGACCGTGAGAGCCTTGCGCAAAAATGTTACAGCCAAATGTTATGGTGGAGATATCACACGCAAGCGGAAGCTGCTGGAAAAGCAGAAAGCCGGTAAGAAGCGCATGAAACAAGTGGGTCGTGTGGAAGTTCCACAGGATGCTTTCCTGGCAGTATTGAAGCTCAATGACTAATTAGTTCCTGAGGGAAGCCCAAAAAGGTTCAAAAGAGTTTACATGGCAAAAAAAGTCTCTGCATTACGCCAATATCTTAACAGTTCAAAATCGCTCCACTATAGTCTGATACTAACACTACCAGTCCTGGCTATTTACGAGATGGGCATAATATTTCTATTCAGGAATTCTTTTTTTGAATTGAGAAATAGTGGTGAAATTCTGCTACGTAGTCTGTTTGAATCTCTTGGGTTAACCAATCCACTTATTGTCTCAGGTATCTTGTCAGTTCTCTTCATTATTGTGATGGTTCGCGGATATAAAATTGAGAAAAAACCTGGAATCCATGCCAATTATATTGTGTATATGCTCCTGGAGAGTATGCTTTGGGGTGGACTCATTTTTATCGGTCTCCAACTCTTCACTCAATTACCCTTACAGGTGATTACCATGGAAGCAAAGTTATCAAACATCAATTTAGCTATTGGTGCTGGCATTTTTGAGGAGCTCATTTTTAGACTTGTGGTGATCAGCTCGATTCTTGTCATTCTTGAACGGGGTATCGCCATGGATATACGCTACTCAGTCCCTCTGGCTATTGTATTATCTGCTGTTGTGTTTGCCGCCTTCCATTTATTCATGGAAGTCTATAGCTTCCCTATATTTTCACAGAGAGTGGTTGGTGGTATCCTCCTGGGAAGTCTTTTTTATACGCGGGGTTATGGAATCAGTGTTTATGCCCATATTATTTATAATTTTCTCATATTAGCAGATTCCTGGTAGATAATTAATTGGTGTGTCATATGGAACGATTTAGACTTGTCTATCGTTTACCAGTTTGTACAGAATAACGATGCTAGGTTTATTAAAACATATTATCAGCAGGACCTGGTAGACACATCTACGGTCTAATCACATTTCTTATCATCTCGCTGGGATGTTCCATCGATTCTGTATATGGGTCAGATATAACAGTGATGGTCGGCGCCAAATCTGATACAATTACATATATTGTGGGAAATGATACCCTCAAACTGAAGCGTTTGTATTCAATTGAGTATCCAGAATATTCATCTATCAGGGATACTGTTAAACCCGATATGCTGCATGAATCATCTACTAAAACCGAGGAACACGGGCTTGATGCAGTGGGAAGTATTACCAGGGGCATTCAAGTATCCAGCAACTCCAGCGTTTCATTACAATCAAGTATGTATCTCAAGATCAAGGGGAATTTGAGTGATCAATATACTGTTCAGGGTGTGTTGACAGACAAGACTTCCCCACTTCAACCAATCGGCAATACGAGGCGTTTGAATGATTTTGAACGTGTCATGGTGCGAATTGATGGCCCAGCTTTGAATGCTTCTATTGGTGATATTGACTTACAGCTCAAAAATGGAAAATTCGGTCAAGTAAATCGATCTATAGAAGGAATCAGTATCCAGACCAATTCCAGTATGGGTAGTTTAAAGGGTGCTTTAGGTTTTAGTTATGGAAAGTATCATCTGCTCCAAATTCAAGGGAAGGATGGCAAACAGGGACCTTACCGGTTATCTGGCAGTAATGGTGAAAGGTTTATCATCATATTAGCTGGTTCGGAAAAGATTAAGCTGAACGATCATCTGCTCGTCCGTGGTGAAGATGATGACTACATCATTGATTATAATGCAGCAGAGATACACTTTACCCAGAGTCATATTCTTTCAGCTAATTCAAGAATCAGCGTTGAATTTGAGTACGTACCTGATATTTACCTCGCGTCTTACTCATTTGGGAAACAACTGATCAGTGGGGAAGTAGCTTTGGGCAATCGGACTGATTCGCCATTTTTCATCTCAGCTTCCTGGCAAGACATCAGGGATGATCAGAACAATCCCCTGGGAAATGTTGAAGCAGACCAACTCCAGGACATCTTTGGTGATCTCAGTGCCAGCAATGCGACATCAGAGATCAGTGGTATAGTGCCAGATTCAACAAACGGTAATTATGATATGGATGATTCTGGGATCTTGATCTATATGGGGGACCAGCTCGGGCATTTTACAGTAGATTTCAATTTTGTGGGTCTTGACAGGGGACAGTATCGTAAAGAACTCGCTGCAGATGGTCAGTTCTACGTGTTTGATGAGGACAATGGCGAATATCTACCTACTCAGCAATTTGTAGCGCCTCAAGCTCTATCAATATTTTCTCTTTCTGGCCATGCTCGTACAGGTGGACTTGTTGCCAATTTTGATATCGGTTTATCTCAAGATACCAAAAATTTATATGCCACAAGTCCCAGCGGTGTTCAAAAGTTGGCCTGGGACATCAATACCGGTTTCACTCGACCAAATTATGAGTTTCGATGGGGTGATAAGTATTTTGAGTCAGGTTATGTCAGTCACGATGCTCTTGAATCATTAGAATACTATCGCAGATGGCATCTAAAGGCCAGAATCGCTGAAGAGGAGCGACTCAGATATGGTCATATTCGTCTAGGGCAGCAGAATTATCTCAAGACATCTATCTCACAGATGAAGCGATCAGACGTCCTCGTGGGACAGCAAGTCCAGGTTGAGGGTAAATCAGCTCTCTCTGCGCCACTGGTTGCTAATTACTCAGCCATTTTTACCAACCTGGATAGTACGCTGAGTCAACAACATAATTTTGAAGCTGTCTATAATCGGAAAAAAATATCAACTGGATTCAATTTCGACCTTGAGGATGGATCGGCTTCCACATTCTATGCTACAAATGATCATCTGACTACAGGCCTGGAAGCATCCTATATACATTCTGAAAAACATAAATTTGTGATCCAGTATGACCGTAGACTGGATTATAGACTTTTCCAGTCCAATCAGACTATTTTGAGTTCTCAGAATATTAAAAAATGGTCTGACCAGCGTCAGGACTGGGTCACAGAATATCATTTTAGTGATTTCTTGAACTCCCAGGGTCAACTCAATATGAAATATCGCGAGCATCAAAGCGACAGTGGGGCCGTGAAGAAGTACTATCTTGGCAATTTTCAGCTAAATGGAAAAGCATTAGAGGGTAAACTAAAGTTTCAGGAACATTACCTATTGGATGAAGAGCATATCCCCAAATACGATTACCACTATATTGAGGTAGATACAGGCTATGGCGACTATAGTTTTGATCCAGCTATTCAAGATTATATCCCATTGCACGGGGGTCGGTTTATTCGGCAACGCATCTTTTCAGATCGAGAAGAACAAGTCAGGAAATACGATAATAAAACCCGACTGGAATATGCTTCTGAGAATTATGGGAAAATGAATGAAATTGCATTCAAAAGTCGGTTCGGCTATGAGTCCAAACTAAAACAGGAGATTCAAAGCAATACCACAATCCAGAATCAGTCTCTGCTAAGCATGAATTTCGATATTCAAACGGGTCAGTCGATCTCCTTCACCAAGATTGCATATGCCGGAAAATCCACCAGGAATAGTTCCACATTATATAACTATGGAACCGAGGAGAACGAATATTTGTCGCATGGTGCAGAAGCTGATTTCTTATGGAATCCCAGTAACCAATCTAAACTGGGCGTTGTGTTCGAATCTCGAGAACGACAATTGGAATACAATCCGTTAGCCCATGAACATTGGGTATCCTCAAGACCCTATTTAAATCATGTTATAAAAATGTCTGCGCAACAAAAATTAAAACTTGAATTTAAGTACTCTATGGTGACTGACAACCAGATAGATAAAGATTATGCAGAGCTCTTCGTTTATGCAAATCATTCTCTGCGTATCAAGCGTCGTGGTAGAATTGATCAGCAATTATCGCTTTCCGATGTACAGGCAGATGTACAGGTGATTCCATACTCCGTATTTTCAGGTAGACAACCCGGTAATAACTGGAAATATTCTGCAAACAGCCGCTATACTTTTTCAAGTATGTTTCAAATCTCCATGAACTACAGTATTCAAAAACGTGGGGGTAATAATAGTGAACAATATTTGCGGTTGGAGGGCAGAAGTCACTTCTAATGAAACGCCTATTCATCATATTAAATACACTAACTATGTTGATGGGACCTTTGCCTGGTCAACAAATACAGCTTGTGCTCATACAGCCTGATGTAACTGATACTCTCATGGTTCAACCAGCACAGCTTGACTCTATTCTGGAGAGTAGCTTAGCAGTATTTTCCGCGAGTGGTTATTGGGATGCAGTAGTCGAATTGTCAACTGACGAAACAAAACCGGGTTTTATCAAAGCCCGGATCAATCCTGGCATTCCTGTCTCACTTCGATATGTCCATTTTTCAGGATTAAAAGACAAAGATTCGCACTATCTGAAAAAAGAATTCAAAATGGGGAAATCAACTATATCCAGTAATCAGATACCCCTCGCGGAAAGTAAAATAACAGATCTTGGATATCAATTGTCCAGAGATGCTCAATTGACTAAGGATTCCAATGGTGACTATCATATGGATTATGAAGTTAATAATTTTCCCGAGATGCAAGCCCAGGGCTTAGCTAGTTTTAACAGAAGTGGTACTGCAGACACGATTGCCTGGTATGGTCAAATAAATGTGAACATTCCTAATTTTGATGGGAAGGGAAAATCATTTGATTTTTCCTGGGAACGACTCAAATCCAATTCTGAATCTTTCAATCTTGGCTTACGGTATCCCTGGATATTTGAGCTGCCCATTTCGGGAACCTTTCAGTTTGGCAGGGAAGTCATAAATGGTAACTATCAGATTGTTCAAACTAGTCTGGGGTTGGAATGGGATCTTGATTGGCAGCGATCCATTCATTTTTCATACGAAAAGAATGAATCCATTATTACTCATGAAGGAGCCTTACTTTTTCCGGAATGGGAACCTGATAAGAAGCGCTTGTTAGGTCTGGGATATCGGCAATCGAATTTAAATGCACAAGTGCATCGAGGACTATCTCTTAAAACCATGCTATTTCAGGAAATGAATTTTGAACCGGAGGCAATCAGAAAGTTTACCCTTCGCTCTGAAGCTCAAATCAATCTTGTTGATAATCTGTTTGTCTCACAAAGAACCAGGGCAAGCATCCAAAACCATTCAACATCACAATCTGATCCATCTATTCTGGTTCCGCTTGGTGGTGTAAATAGTGTCAGGGGCTACGAGGAAGCCTATTTACGGTCGCCAAACACAATAAGCATGCAGAACACCCTGCATCTCATGATTGGGAGCCAATCGCAAATCCTTGCGTTTTATGATATTGGTTTGCATAATGCTGATAATGATATTGATGCCCTCCAGGGATATGGTCTGGGCATTCAATTACGAAGTGGAAGAGGTCCTATCAGACTGATTCTTGCTTCACATAAAGGAGTTAAATTGAGTAATAGTTTTTTCCACATTGAATATTCTGGAGGTATTTCATGGATCGATCAATAGTCGAAAAGAAAATAATGGATACTTTCCAACGAAACCAGGGTCGCTGGTATAAGCCCCGTGCAATTATGAAAGCTGCGCGAATCAAAGATCGAGATTACCGGACACTGAAGATTCTTTTGCTGGAGTTATATCGTAATGGGAAAATTGAACAAAAAGGTCGCCATCAGTACGCCTACAAACCCAAACAACAGCAGAAAACCGGTATCCTTGCAGTTACTTCAAGGGGCTTTGGATTTGTTGAATTGCAGGACGGCAGTGAAGTATTTATTCGTGCTCAGCATATGCAGCACGCCTTTCATAAAGATCTCGTCCGGGTTCAGATTCTTAAAAAACAAAGGGGTGATAAGCCTGAAGCTCAGATCATTGAAGTTATTAAAAGACATCAAACAGAATTTGTGGGTGTCTATCAGCAGGATCGTTTTGGAGAATGGGTTGTTCCTGAGGATAAACGAATTCGTGTGAGATTTGCTGTGTATGAGGGCAGACAAAGCACAGCCAGAGATGGGCATATGGTGAGCGTTGAGCTCATTAAATGGGATGAAGGACATCCAGAGCCACTTGTCAGTATTAAAGACGTTCTCGGCTATCCTGGCGATCCAGGCGTGGATATCGCTTTAATAGTTCAACAACATGATTTGCCAACAACATGGACCTCAAAATCATTGGAGCAGGCTGAATCTTATTCAGAGCAAAGTGTTCAGGATGAAATCGAACATAGGACAGATCTGAGACACCTCACATGTTTCACCATCGATCCAGAAAGTGCCCAGGATTTCGATGATGCAGTCTCGATTGAGCGAACCAAATCTGGCTGGACTCTTGGTGTCCATATTGCTGATGTATCCCATTATGTGGTGCCTGGAAGTCCAATTGATAGGGGCGCGAGAAAGCGTGGATCAAGCGTATACCTTGTAGGAACGGCCATTCACATGTTACCTGAAAAATTGGCCTCAGATTTGTGCTCTCTTAAACCTCATATCGACAGGCTCAGTATGACTTGTCTGATGGATATTGGACGAGATGGACAATTCATCAAATCAAAGATCATGAGTTCAGTCATCCATTCGAAACAGCGCTATAGCTATGAAGAGGTTGAAGAAATCATTTTGGGGAAATCAAATACTTATGCCGACCAAATTCTTGAAATGGAAAAACTCCGAAAAGTCCTTTTCAAGAACCGGAAAGCACGCGGGAGTATTGATCTTGACTTACCTGAACCGATCGTAATGCTGGATGAAACTGGGTTCCCGCATGATATCAAACCATCCAAACGGCTGACCGCGCATCGCCTGGTCGAAGAATTCATGCTGGCAGCCAACCGTGTGACCGCAGAATTTCTGGATGAAAAATATGTAAAAGCAAAATTGCCGGGAATTTATAGAATCCACGAGACACCTTCATCGGATGACATCACAAAATTGCAAATGATCCTGGACCGTCTGAAAATACCTCAAAAGATTAAGACTCCTGTGAGACCTAAGGACTACCAGGTGTTGGTCGAGGCTGTGAGAGAGAGCCCTTATCGACATTTTATTGAGAAAGTTGCTCTCCGATCCATGACCAAGGCCAAATATTCCGTAGAAAATAAGGGACATTTTGGACTGGCGTTTAAGTCATATACTCACTTTACATCGCCAATCAGACGTTACCCCGATTTGACAGTTCATCGTCTCCTCAAACAGTATGTCAAGCAGACAAGTGCAACTCCACCGTCACTGGTCTCGCTTGAGAAACTGGCTGAGCACTGTTCTCAGAGGGAAAGAGTGGCAATTGAAGCCGAACGTGATCACATGAAGATGAAACAACTCCAATATCTCAGTAAAAGAATTGGTCAGGAATTTGAAGGAGTTATTTCTGGTGTTCTCAATTTTGGATTTTTTGTTGAGCTGGCTGAAAGCTTTGTTGATGGACTCGTGCATGCCGGCAACCTCACCGACGATTATTACGAATATGAAGAGAATAATTTCTCTCTCACTGGCAGGCGTACACGGAAAATGTACCGCTTAGGTGATCCTGTGAGAGTAAAAGTTGCGTCAGTCTCAATTTCTGAGGGGCTGGCAGATTTTGAGTTAGTAGACAAATAATAACTGTGAGAGACTATGTACTATAATAAATTTAGGCTTCGTTTTATTTGTGAAAGAGGGGAGTATGCTTCATGAGAAAGATTAATATTATTCAGTATTCTCTAATTGGTTTAGTGTTTTTGCTGACCCTTGGATCTTGTGAAAGACCCAAGGAAAAAGCCATTGGATATGATGATATCATCACTGTAGTGTGTGATGATAGGAACTGGGAAGCCTGCGAACCTATTTTGGCACAAACGCTTGGCAAAGTTTATCAAACTCCTCCTACAGAGACCCTTTACTCGTTTCAAAGAATCAGTCCAAATGATTTAAATGCAAATATATTGAACAAAAATTTGTTGATACTCACTCGTCTTGAGGAAAAAAGTAAGGTTACTCCACAAGTCAGGTCCATGCTCCCAGATTCTACTATCAGTAATATGCGAGAGAACCCAAAAGGCTTCTATCTTCAAGGAGACGCTTATGCAACTGGTCAAGCCCTGGTTGTTGTCGTAGGTAAATCGCTGGCAGATCTCCGCAATAAACTTGAGATTAATCAGGATCAAATCTTCAATTTTATCGAGCATAAAATGTATGAGCGGAATACTGCATTCATCTATAGATCAGGTGAGCAATTTGAGCTTGCTCAAAAGTACTTTGACCAATACGGCTTTTACCTGAGAATGATGCACGATTACGTTGAGATCGAAAATCGGCCAAAAGATAAACTGGTCTGGTTAGGTCGTGATTTCCCATATCGGTGGTTATCAGTGTCCTGGGCAGAACCCAGTGATTCTACCCTTGAGTATCAGTTAAATAATTTATTGGCCTCGACTTTTGGACGCAAGCTCAGAGATGTACAATTGAATCGGGATTATTTGACATCAGAGTCGATTTGGTTTAAGCAATATTCAGCTTTTAAGTATTTCGGTTTATGGGAATCAAAATCTGAAGTCAAAGGCGGACCCTTCATTGCTTATGGTTTTTATGAACCAGTAAAAGACCGCATTTATCTTGTTTCAGGCATTGTCCATGCACCGGAGAAGGCCAAATTACCTTATATCCGGCAAATGGAAACCATCATCAGAACATTTGATACTGAAGTATTTCAAACAGATTAAGGATTTGTCCTATTAATAATAGTGTATTGATAACAGGTATTAATGGATTACTCGGGCAGAATCTTGTCCAAGAATATGGCCACGACCATGAGATATTTGGACTGGATTTAAATCCAGGCATATTTGAAGATTTGGACCATATCCATGTCAAACAAATGGATCTGAATAATACGAATGCTTTAGGTGAGCATATCAATCAAGTAAGACCTGGTAAAATTATCCATACTGCCGCTTATACAAATGTTGATCGGGCAGAGGATGATCATGAGATTGCTTTCGCAGTCAACGCCGAGGTTCCTAAATACATTGCCAATATTTGTCTTGATCTGGATATACCGCTGGTTCACATATCAACTGACTATGTCTTTAGTGGAGATTCCGGTCCGTACGCTGAGTCAGATCAGTGTGATGCCAGAGGCAAATATGCAGAATCCAAACTTGCCGGAGAGACTGTTGTATTGGAATCTGGTGCAAAGGCTGCAGTTATTCGACCCAATGTGATGTATGGTCATGGGAAACACCTAAGTAGCAGTTTTGTAGAATGGCTGGTAAATGAATTGAAAAACGAACGATCCGTTCGCATAGTCGATGATCAGTACAATAATCCTACCTATGCACGCCGTCTGGCCTGGGTAACAAGATTGGTTTTAGATCAAAAAGCATGGGGTATTTGGCATTTTGGATCAAAAGAGGTTGTGTCTCGTTATACTTTTGCATTAAAAATTGCAGATACTTTTGGGTTGTCCTCTGCTTTAATTAATGCAATTTCGACGGTAGACTTAAATCAGAAAGCTCCTCGACCTCTGCGGAGTGGACTGATTTGCGAAAAATTGAACAAAGAGCTGGGTGTACCAATCCTCAGTATTGATGAAGAACTCGCTCTGTTAAAGGAAGAAATGGATGTCGCGTAATTTAACAATAATCCCTACTTATAATGAAAAAGAGAATATTCTTCTCGTTATAGACAAAGTTCTATCTCTTAAGGTCAAAACAGACATTCTTATCGTGGATGACGGTTCACCAGATGGTACTGCCGATCTGGTAAAGGAGCGTCAGAAAAGTTCCCCAGCTCTCCATCTCATGGAAAGAGCTGGTAAACTGGGGCTTGGAACAGCCTATATCGCTGGATTTACCTACGCCATTGAGAACGACTATGATACTGTTGTTCAGATGGATGGAGATTTTTCACATGATCCTGAAGTCATTGAGACATTTCTCAAAGAAATAGAAACCAATGATCTGGTTATTGGATCACGCTATTTAAACGGAATCAGTGTTGTAAACTGGCCACTTCAACGGCTTATGCTGAGTTATTTCGCCAGTAAGTATATTCAGATGATTACCCGTATGCCTGTGAACGATGGCACTGGCGGATTTAAATGTTGGCGGGTTTCCTTTTTGAAGCAACTAAATCTTGATAAAGTTAGAAGTAATGGCTACTCCTTCCAGGTCGAGATGAATTTCAGAGCCTGGAGAAAAGCCCCGGATCGTGTGAAAGAGGTACCGATCCTATTCGTAGATCGTACGGTTGGCCAGAGCAAAATGTCAAAAGCCATTGTTCGAGAGGCAATTTGGCGCGTTTGGTGGTTACGTCTAATGGCTTTGTTGGGAAAAATTTAAGTTCTCTCTTTAAAACCCTAATTTTATGAAGCTCTCCATTGTTATTGTCAATTTCAATGTAAAAGCCTTTTTACAACAGGCGCTGGAGAGTATCCTCAAATCCACGCAATCAATTGATACAGAAATCTTTGTAGTAGATAACCATTCTGTTGATGGCAGCATAGAAATGCTTCAGACGCAGTTTCCTCAAATCAAACTTATTCAAAACCAGCATAACCAGGGATTTGCCAAAGCGAATAATCAGGCAATCAAACAATCAACTGGGGAGTATGTCTGGCTGCTCAACCCTGATACTCTGATCCAGGAAGACACTCCTCAAAAACTAATTGAGGTGATGGAAGCAGATCAGAAGATTGGTTTATTAGGCTGCAAAATCCTTAATGATGATGGGAGTCTCCAATTAGCCTGCCGGAGAAGTTTCCCGACACCCTGGGTAGCCTTTACTAAACTACTTGGATTGGCAAAAATATTTCCGAAATCAAGGTGGTTTGGTCGCTATAATCTCACCCACCTGGATCCGAATGAAGCCTATGAAGTAGAAGCGATTAGTGGATCATGTATGTTTATTCGTCGAGAAGCGCTCGATGAAGTTGGGAATCTGGATGAAACTTTCTTTATGTATGGTGAAGATCTAGACTGGTGTTTCAGGTTTGGGCAATCCGCCTGGAAGGTCTATTACACACCCGTAACAAGCATCATTCATTACAAGGGTGAATCTTCCAAAGTTGCCATGTGGGATACTAATACCCACTTTTACCGGGCGATGGATATTTTTGCCAAAAAACATTTCAAGACTTCTCGGAGATTTCCTATCCATTGGGTGCTACGCCTTGGCATTTTTACGAGATACGTTCTCTCCGTTCTGAGCAAATTAAGCCAGAATGCCATGGGTTATGTGCTGGATCTAAGCGGTCTGCTTATCATCACATTAATTGCCATATTCATCAAGTTCAGAACTTTCGACGTACTGGATCAGTATGTTTTTGTACTTCCGGTCTATCTGGGAAGTTGGCTGGCAGTTATCACCAGCTTAGGATTGTATAGAACTTACAAATATTCAGTCAGTCGCTCCATTCTTGCGGCGACTCTGGGTTTCCTAATAAATGTTACGTTGACATACTTCTTCAAGGATTATGCATTCTCACGAATTGTGATGTTGATTAGCTATTTTGGAGCTCTCTTCTGGATTTCTGGGTGGAGAATATTTGCTTCTTCACGTAGAACCGAGAATTTTGAATTAGGAACCCAGCGAACTTTGGTCATTGGTGATTTCCAAAGTGCCAGTGATATCTTTTCACGACTGATGACCAACCTCGCACTAGGCTATACACCGGTAGGCATTGTTACTACTGATGGTGCAGATCACAAGGATGAAAGAATTGTTGGACATCTCGATGATTTGATGGCCTTGGTACAATATCATCGGATTGACGATGTCATATTTACCTCGGATAACGTTGAGCTAAGCCAAATATTTGATTATTTACCTACATTGAGTCAACAGGGAGTGAAAATCAAGCTCGTCCCTGGTAACTTGTCCTTTATAGTTGGTAAATCTGCAGTTGAAAATTTACAAACCGTTCAATTTGTAGATATGGATTTCAAATACTTCCATACCGGTTCTCGAATTGTCAAGCGACTGGAAGATATGCTCATATCACCATTTGTATATCTTTTCATGAGACCATTTCAAGCCTTGGCTATTCGCTCAAAGTCAATGTTAACTGTTGAAACAAAAATGTACGGCAAGACGTATTTTACCTATAAAATGCCCAATGGGCAGCTCTCATTTTGGAGTAATTTAAGCTTGCTTCCACTTGTGATTCGGGGAAAGTTGAGCCTGGTCGGATCCCCAATTGATCTGATGGATAAAGGATGGGATATAAAACGTGGCATTTTCAGTCTTGAATCCGTACGAGGGGGATCGCAGCTAAGTCAAGATGAGAGGTATTCGTTATTGAACTATTATCTCCACAATCATTCAATTCTCCTTGATTTTGAAATTATTATTAAAGCCTTCTTAGGAAAGTAATATGGGTAAAACAGTATTAGAGTTTGAAAAACCAATTCACGATCTGGAACAAAAGATCATTGAAATGGAAATCATGTCCGGTGACTCAAATGTGGATATGAAAAAGGAGATTAAAAAACTTCGAAAAAAACTCGTCGAACAATCTATCAAGATAAATAAAAGTCTTTCTCGCTGGCAGCGGGTTGAGCTCGCACGTCATGCTGATCGTCCCCACGCTCTTGACTTAATCGACCTCATGTGTGATTCCTGGATTGAACTTCATGGAGACCGTTTGTTTGGTGATGATAAGGCGATTGTGAGTGGTATTGCCCGAATAGGTGATCAACGCATGATCATGATAGGTCAGCAAAAAGGACGTTCCACAAAGGATAATCTGTACCGCAATTTTGGTATGCCTTATCCTGAGGGGTACCGAAAAGCATTACGCCATATGAAATTAGCAGAAAAATATGGTTTGCCAGTGGTCACATTAGTAGACACAATTGGCGCCTATCCAGGATTGGAAGCTGAAGAACGTGGTCAGGCAGAAGCCATTGCACGCAATCTTTTTGAAATGAGTCATTTGTCAGTTCCCATTATTGTCATTGTCATTGGGGAGGGGGCATCCGGTGGTGCACTTGGTATCGGCGTAGGGGATAGACTTATCATGTTGGAAAACACCTGGTACTCAGTGATTTCTCCGGAGGGTTGCGCATCAATTCTTTACAGAGATGCTACTCAGAAGAAAAAGGCTGCTGAGGCAATGCGTGTTACAGCCACAGATCTCCTGGAGATGGGAATTGCAGATAGAATCATTAAGGAACCCCTGGGTGGTGCTCATCGTGACTATAAGGGAACTGCAAAGATACTGAAAGATGTTATCCTCGAAGAACTCAATATTATATCTGAAATTTCCGTAGATGAGATGATCAAAAAACGAATCAATAAGATTGAGAATATGGGTGCCTGGGAAGGCGAATGATCCATTACGGCTATCACTTTAAAGTTCGGTATAAAGATATTGACCAGATGGGGGTCATGTACTACTCCAGATATTATGAATATTTCGAGGCTGCCAGAACGGACATGATGCGAGATTTGGGACTCACATATAAAGCACTGGAAGCAGAGGGTATTATGATGCCCGTGGTGCGTAGTGAATCGGATTATTTCGCAGGACCCGGATTTGACGATCATTTAACCTGTATTACTGAAGTAAAACAATGGCCCAAAGGGAAGATGGAGATTCATTACACCCTGGTCAATGATGATGAGCCGGAAAAGGTATTAAACCGGGGGAAAACCATCCACGCATTTGTTAAAATGAATGGGAAACCAACACGAATGCCAGATTCGTTGAAACAAGTTCTTGAAAAGAAATGGAATCAGACTCATGAGTAACGAATTAATATTTTTCATTCAGACCCTAATTGGATTGGGTATGGTTCTTATGGCATTTCGAATGGGCAAAAACTGGCTCTATGCCTTAATTGCTGTCAATTATGTCCTGGCCAACATTTTCGTCACTAAAACCATCACTCTTTTTGGCTTTGAGGCTACAGGTGGGAATGTCCTTTATGGAGCAATTTTTCTCAGTACAGATATTCTTTCAGAATATTATGGAAAGGAAGCAGCTCGTAAGGGTGTATTCATCGGCTTAGGAGCGACATTGTTTTATCTGGTCATGTCCCAATTTATGATTACTTATACTGCCAGTCCAAATGACTGGGGTGCTTCTGCGGGAATGGACACTATCTTTAGTTTTGCTCCTGGTATCGTTCTGGCGAGTGTAATTGCTTATCTGATATCACAACTGCATGATATCTGGGCCTTCCATTTTTGGAAAAATAAATTTGAAGGAAAATTACTTTGGGTTAGAAATAATCTTTCAACGGCTTCCAGTCAATTAATTGATTCCATTACATTTGCAATTCTTGCCTTTGCCGTTTTTCCAAGATTGTTTTTAAATCCGGATAGTGTATTACCGATGTCCGTCGTCTGGGAGATAGTACTTACAACCTATATTCTAAAACTTATTGTAGCATTTATCGATACCCCATTTATCTATGTCAGCCAGAGATTTGGTCCAAAACACGAATTGAAATAGGGGCATCTCACTTTTCATTTGTCCTCAGATTGGGCAGGTTTATATTTGCGCGCTTTTTCAATACGGAGACGTGGCCGAGTGGCTTAAGGCGGCGGCTTGCTAAGCCGTTGTACGTTTTGGCGTACCGTAGGTTCGAATCCTACCGTCTCCGCATTTTTGACAGAGAATCTTATATTCGAACAAGCACAAATTGCTTGAATAATAGGTTCGAAACGGAGCGTAGCGTAGTAAAGCGAGGGAGTCCCGTAGGGACGACGCTCAGCTAATCCTACCGTCTCCGCATTTTTTCCCATATTTACTGGCGAAAAAATGATACACTGCTACACTGGAGGTGTAGGCTAATTGGTAAGTCAGCGGTTTTGAAAACCGCCGTCCGTGAGGACTTGGGAGTTCGAGTCTCTCCACCTCCGCTAGGCTTCGTTCGAATAACATGAAGAACGAAGACTACCCCGCGCGTAGCTAAAAGCAAAGCCGGGAAACATTTATCCAAGACAACTACATTCGAACTACGCCCGAGCAGGCTGGCTATGGGAGACTATGTTATGTGCTATGTATATATCTTACGATCTGAAAAATACACTGGGAGACATTACACAGGCTATACCACTAACATTTCTAAAAGGATAGTGAAACACAATTATGGTGAGGTAAAAAGTACTGCCAGTTATAAACCATGGGTAATCGAAACACTGATCACTTTTGAAACCGAAGACAAAGCCATTATCTTCGAAAAATATCTCAAGTCACATTCTGATAGTGCATTTGCATCAAAACACTTCTAACAATTAATTATGCTTTATTACGGGTGAAGTACCTTCAACACCCGAATTAATTCGGGTGTTTTTGTATAGCGCGTGTTCCTATATATATGAGGTTGAGGCTATAGAGGCCAGATAATTGGAATGAGGATAACCCCTATGATTCCAAGAATGATGTGTAAGGGGATACCTGCCCGCATGAAATCCATATAACGATAACCACCCGGTGAGAAAACCATGGTATTAGTTTGATATCCATTTGGGGTCATGAATGAAAGCGATGCAGCAAACATAATCGTCATGATAAAGGGCATGGGGTCAAGACCCAAAACACCAGCAGATTTTATAGCAAGAGGGGTCATGATGATCGCTGTTGCAGTATGAGATAGAAAAGAAGTCATCAGCATGGTTATAAAAAATAGTATACCAATGAGTCCAATATCACCAAATTGACTGCTGGCTGAAGTAATTAGCCCACCAATTCTATCTGACAGATGAATGGTGTCCATCGCATCTCCCAGAGGAATCAGAGCAGCTATTAAAAAGATAACTGTCCAGTTTATGGATTTATAAGCTTCCTGAGAAGGTACAATACCTGTTGCCATTACCAGAATCGCTCCCAGAAGTGATGCTTCCATAATGGATAAGATATTTAGAGCTGCAACACCAACGACGATTGGTATAATAGCCACTGCAAGCCACCAAAATTTTATTTTGTGAAGCTTTGTATCTAATTCTTCCAAAATGATAAAATTGGGATCCGTGTTCAAAGCCGCCATTCTTGTTCTAGAGCCAAAAATTAACAGAGTATCAAAATGCTTCAATTTAACATGAGCGACTTTGGTCCGCATCAGTTCTTGATAGCGGCGAACAGCAAGAACGAATAATCCATACCGACGTCTGAAGTCAACCTCCATAAGTGATGAGCCTGCCAGCCTTGAATTGGGTGAGATCATGGCTTCCATAAGAATATTTTCATTATCAGCCAATTCGTTGTCATTCATTTTGACATCTGTCAGGAGTAAAACTTTTTGCTCCGAACGGAATAATTGAAGTTTATCAACAGAACACTGGACCAGGAGAATATCATCTTCCTTGAGAACAATGTTTCTCAAATTTGTTGTGATATGATTGCCTCGACGGATTATTTCAAGAACAGTCAATTCATAGGCCTGTCCAAGGTTTAAATCCATAAAATTACGCCCATTCAATGGTGATTCCTTTGGGATTACGACTTCAGTAAGATAGGTACCCAGGTGATATTTTTTGGTAAGCCCAGAAACAGGAACTCGTGAAGGCAAAATCCATCTCTGAGCGATCAAGATATATACCAGGGTGGCTGCAACCAGGATGATACCCAACTTGCTCAATTCAAAAACGCCTATGTGAAACCCTGCTTCAAATGCGATATCATTGACGATCAGATTTGTAGATGTCCCAATAACCGTACATGTACCTCCAACAATAGCGGCAAAAGAGAGGGGCATCATTATTTTTGAGGCACTAATTTTTAAGCGATGGGATAGCTCAGTGGCAACTGGGATAAGAATGGCCACTGTAGCCGTGTTATTGATAAATGCAGAAAATATACTTACTGAAAACATAAATAGAGTAGTTACCAACCAATTTCTACCCCGACCATTATTCTCCAACCAAACTGTAAAAACGCGTATAAATCCTGTCTTGGTAAATGCATGACTTAAAATGAACATGGCACCAATTGTGATAACGGCTTTATTGGAAAAACCGCTAATGGCTTGATGCTTATCTATAAGACCCGAGAGCAGTAATGCGGACAGCACTAAAAGGGAAGTGACTTCAATAGGAAACCACTCTCGGATAAAGGCGATGATGGAGAGGATAAGTATCGCGAAGAAGATGATCGTTTGATTGTCTGGCATAGGTAGCATTTTAGGGCATCCTGATGTGAATGCAAATGGAAGGTTTTAGTAAGAAGAAAATAATATCTCTGGCACTCTTGGGTGTTGATTCTCTGTCATATATGTATATTTTATGTCAATATGGCAGAATTTAAACTAAAAACAGATTATTTACCCAGTGGCGATCAACCTGAAGCAATTGAAGAATTAATCAGTGGGATAAAGTCAGGATCTCCTTTCCAAACCTTGCTTGGTGTAACAGGTAGTGGTAAGACATACACTGTAGCTAATGTGATTCAGGCTGTTAAAAAGCCCACTCTCATTGTATCTCATAATAAAACCCTAGCCGCCCAACTTTATGGTGAATTCAAGTCCTTTTTTCCTGAGAACGCTGTTGAGTATTTTATCTCGTATTATGACTATTATCAGCCTGAAGCCTATCTACCTGTGACGGATACATTCATCGAGAAAGACATGTCGATGAATGAAGAAATTGACAAACTACGCTTAAAGGCAACTAGTGCGTTACTCTCCCGCAAAGATGTCATTGTAGTAGCCTCAGTTTCATGCATCTATGGCTTGGGAGATCCCCAGGAATACAAAAAATCACTGGTGATTATTAACAAAGGTCAAAGTTATAACCAACGTGCTCTCATGCGCAAATTGGTTGATATCTATTATGAGCGCAATGACGTCAACTTTATGCGAGGAAAATTCAGGGTCCGGGGTGATGTACTTGAGATTTATCCAGCCTATAATGAAAACGCTATTCGTATAGAGTTCTGGGGCAACCAGGTTACAGATATCATGACAATTGATCCCCTTACAGGAGAGGTCGTTTCAGAGGATGATGTATGCGTCGTCTATCCTGCCAGGCATTTTGTAACCACAGATGAGCATATTGCCAAGGCTTTAAGTAAGATAGAAGAAGAGTTGAAGGAACAAGTCCAGGAGTTTCGTATCAATAATCAGCTCCTTGAAGCACAGCGAATTGAGCAGCGTACAAAGTTCGACATGGAGATGTTAAGAGAAGTTGGGCATTGTTCTGGCATAGAGAATTATAGCCGCCATCTCACTGGTCGCCAACCAGGCGAAAGGCCGTTTACCTTGTTGGATTTCTTCCCAGATGACTTCCTCATGATTATCGATGAATCCCACGTTACCCTGCCTCAGTTCCGTGGAATGTATAATGGGGACTATTCGCGGAAAAGGAATCTGGTGGATTATGGTTTTCGTCTTCCTTCTGCCTTGGATAACCGCCCTCTCAAACTTCCTGAATTTGAAAACTCTATGAACCAGGTCATTTTTACTACTGCAACACCTGCTGATTATGAGTTAGAAAAATCGGAAGGAGTAATTATTGAGCAGGTTATTAGACCAACTGGACTACTCGACCCTGAAATTGATGTACGCTCCAGTGAAGGTCAGATTGATGATCTCATGGAAGAAATCCATAAACGCATTGAAAATAAAGAACGCGTTCTTGTCGTCACACTCACAAAACGCATGTCTGAAGATCTGACAGATTATCTCACTAATTATCATTTGCGAGTTCGCTATCTCCATTCTGAAATTGATAGTATTAAGCGGATCTCCATTCTTCGGGATTTACGCCTCGGTGAATTTGATGTTCTGGTAGGTATCAATCTCTTGAGAGAGGGTTTAGATCTACCTGAAGTATCCCTGGTCGCCATTATTGATGCGGATAAAGAAGGATTTCTGAGGAGTAAGACCTCATTGATGCAAATAGCTGGACGTGCTGCCCGACATGCTTCCGGAAAGGTCATACTATACGCCGATAAAATGACCGCCAGCATGCAATACTTGATTGATACGACACAAGACCGTCGTGAAAAGCAAATTGCTTATAATAAAGAGCACGGAATCGTGCCGATAACAATTTACAAAACCCCTGAAGAAATTATGGGAATCACGAGTGTTGCAGATGCCATGCATAGCAAAGAAGAAGCTATCAAGGAAAGTCTTAAGAAATATGATACAGAATATGTCACCGGCGAGCTCCTTGACCTCATGCGACAGGATATGCTTGGGGCGGCTGAAGGTCTCGATTTTGAAAAGGCGGCCATGATCAGGGATGAGATCAAAAAGGTCGAAAATGAGATGAAACGATAAATATTATGAGTAGTTCTATGTATTTTGAGAATAGTCGAACTGACACTTTACAGAAAAAATTTGGAATCCTGGGCCAATCTGCTGGAGTGCAGTCCATGCTCGAAACCATTGAGCAGGTGGCACCTACAGACATTTCAGTGTTGATTGCAGGTGAAAGTGGTTCTGGTAAAGAACTTGTTGCTTCAGCACTGCATACGCATTCACGCAGGGCTCATAAACCATTTGTAATTGTTAATTGTGGTGCCATACCCGCCGGTATTATCGAAAGTGAGTTGTTCGGTCATAAAAAAGGTGCTTTTACTGGGGCTCAAAGTGACCGCAAAGGTTATTTCCAGGCTGCAGATGGGGGAACCATTTTTCTGGATGAAATTGGTGAAACTCCGCTGGAGACACAGGTAAAACTTTTGCGTGTTCTCGAACAAGGAGAATTTTTGCCAGTTGGATCATCCACTCGCATGAGAGTGGATGTACGCATTGTTGCTGCATCAAATAGAAACCTGGAAAAAGAGGTAGAGTCAGGTTCATTCAGGAAAGATTTATTTTATCGGCTCAAAGCCATTACCATTACAGTGCCATCCTTACGTAACCGACGTGATGATATCCCCATATTGGCCAATAAATTTGCTAATGACTGTGCTATCCGAAATCAAATTCTGTTTAAAGGGTTCTCAGAGGGTGCCCTGAAAGTGATGAGCCAACATCGTTGGCCAGGTAATATTCGGGAATTAAAGAATTTCATTGAGAGTATGGTGATCCTTGAAAAAGGGGGAGTGATAAAAACGGAAGTGATTTATCGGTATCTAAATGCTGAATCAAGCCCAACTGAACTTAATCCGCTACTTCCAGTTAAACTTGATCGTAATGTGGACCAGGCTGAACGAGAGCTTATTTTGCAGCAACTGTTCATGCTACGCAGAGAAATTGCTGAAATGAAGGAGCAGCTTGACCAGGGACTGGTCGCCAGACCTGCTGGGGAGAGCACTGGCGAGGAATATCATCCTGCTCTGGAAGTTTTGCCTGATGAGCAAACCCATGAAATTCTTAACGATGATTCTCCTGCAATATTGAATCCTCAGATGCTCGGTGAACTCACTGCAGCTCAGGTTGAAAAGGAACTCATCACCCGAAGCCTTGAAAGGTTCAACTTTAATAAACGCAAGACTGCGCAAGCGCTTCAAATGGCTGAACGAACACTCTACAGAAAGATAAAAGAGTATGAAATTGTTAAAGACAATTAGTTCAATCTTATACACAGCTCTGATAATGGCTGGATGCGGTATCTATTCATTTAAAGGGAGTATCCCTGATCATCTTCACGATGTGGAGTTGGTCACATTTAAGAATTTGACGACAGAATTTGCTGTTGAGACAGATCTTGAAGAGGCACTAACAGAAAGAATGCTCAACGAACAATTGCTATCTCTTTCCGTAAAAGAATCTCCTGATTCTCATATTGAAGGCAAAATTAATAGTATAACAGATAAACCTAATAGCTTTGATGAGAACGAAAATATTTTAGAATATCGTCTTGAATTCCGCGGAGAGGTTATCTGGTATGACCATATTCGTGAGACAGAGTTATTTAAAAAGAATTTTACGGTTTTTAGCACCTACTTTAGTGAAGACGAAAATGCGAAACGAAGTGATGCGGAAAAACTAATACGCGAAGATGCGTATACTGAAACGATTGAAAAACTGATTGATTTCATAATTGAATCGATGACGGAAGAATGGTAGGAACGGAAATGCATGGGAAAGATATGAAAGAATACTTTATACAGAACGCCAAAGAATTTGTAGGGGAGACAGTCACGCTCAAAGGGTGGGCCTACAACGTCCGTAAAGGGGGTAAGATCTGGTTCCTGCTGCTTAGAGATGGTACAGGCATTATGCAGTGCGTAGTGACCAAATTTGACGCTGACGAAGCATCTTTTGGTATAAAAACACAAATTACGCAGGAATCATCAGTCATAGTTACTGGAGAGGTTAAGGAAGAACCGCGTTCACCAGGTGGTTATGAAATGCTGGTCCATTCTATGGAATTAGTTGCAGTGGCTGATGATTATCCAATATCAAAGAAAGAGCACGGGACAAGTTATCTAATGGATAATCGTCATCTCTGGCTACGCTCTAAGAGACAGCATGCCATTATTCGCATCCGTCATACTATTGTCAAAGCCATCCGAGATTATTTTGATGATCGTGATTTTACCCTCGTCGATACTCCAATCTTCCAGAAGGCTGCGACAGAGGGAACTGCCACTTTGTTTGAGACAGAATATTTTGGGGAGAAGGCCTACTTAACTCAAAGTGGACAACTTTATGGTGAAGCCGGGGCAGCGGCATTTGGTAAAATATATTGTTTTGGTCCCACTTTTCGGGCTGAGAAGTCCAATACACGTCGCCATTTAACTGAATTCTGGATGGTTGAGCCTGAAATGGCATACTATGATCTGGATATGAACATGGATGTGGCCGAGGATTTTGTTTTCTACATTGTTTCTCAAGTTCTTGAACATCGTAGAGCAGAGCTGGAAACGCTAGAACGAGACATTAGCAAATTAGAATCAATTCAGAAGCCATTCCCTCGTGTATCCTATACCGATGCGGTACAGATCCTGAATGACAATGGTGTTGAATTTAAATGGGGAGATGACTTTGGTGGGGGTGATGAAACTATTATCTCAAGCCAGTTTGATAGTCCTGTCATGGTCCATCGCTATCCATCAGCTATTAAAGCATTTTACATGAAACGTGACCCTGAAAACGATAAACAGGCTATGGCGCTTGATATGTTGGCACCTGAAGGCTATGGCGAAATTATTGGTGGTTCTCAACGTGAAGATGATATCGATGCTTTGGTTTCGCGTATTAAAGCAGATGGTGCCACAGAGGAAGATTATAGCTGGTATCTGGATTTACGTCGATACGGTTCATTCCCACATTCTGGATTTGGACTCGGTGTTGAACGAGTTGTATCCTGGTTGTGCGGGTTACAGCATATTCGCGAAACCATTCCATTTCCCAGGACAATAACACGTCTAAATCCATGATCAAATCCGAAACCAGTAAAAGGATTGCTATCATTGGGGCAAGAGATGCAAGCCCTGATGGGATTCAATTTGCCTACGATGTCGGCAAACTTCTCGCCGAGAGAGGAGCCATTGTATATACTGGTGGTGGCTCTGGAATCATGAAAGCTGCCAGCAAAGGTGCCCGGGAAGGTGGTGGCATAGTTGTGGGTATTCTCAAGGATGCTGATGGTCTAGATGCGAATGACTTTGTGGATGTGCCGGTTATGACTGGTATGGGTGACCTGCGCAATGGGATCCTCATACGCTCTGTACATGCTGCAATTGCGGTTGAGGGTGCCTATGGAACGCTTTCTGAAATAGCATACACTCTGGGATATGGTAAACCCGTACTGGGGTATGATACCTGGGATATAAAAGGGTTAGAGTCTTTGCAAAGCCCTGAGGTCGCAGTGAAACGCATATTCGAATTAATTGAGGAAGTTGTTGATGAACAATGATCTTCGTCTTGTAATCGCACAGGTTAATCCTACTGTGGGCGCCTTACAGGCCAACACAGAGCGTGCTCTTAATATCATGGCAGAGATGGAATTAGCCGGAAATGATCTATTGGTCTTTCCCGAAATGTTTGTTCCTGGATATCCACCTCAGGATCTCATTTTGGAAAAGCACTTCATCCTCGCGAACCAGAAAATGGTGGATATGCTTGCTGCTGCAAGTGGTGAAATGCTGACACTCATCGGTGCTATCCATTATGACGGAATTGATACCTACAACGGTGTTGCCGTTCTTCAGCACGGAAAATTGGTCCACTGGATACATAAATCACTGCTACCTACCTATGATGTTTTTGATGAGTGGCGATACTTCAAACCTGCTCGTGATAATGCTCCCGTCCCGATTACTTTTAGAAATGGCGAAACACTTCGTCTTGGAATCCATATCTGTGAAGATTTGTGGGATGAGAATATTGATTACAAAATCTGTGATATCCTCGGTGATAGCGGCGTCGATTTATTTATCAATCTCTCTGCATCACCCTTTGTAACTAATAAATATGTAGAGCGTAGTCGACTGATACTCAATAAGATACAGAAATACAATAAACCATTTATTTATGTAAATCTCGTTGGGGGTCAAGATCAGCTGGTTTTTGATGGGATGTCCATGGTGGGAGATGAAAATGCTGAATGGGTCCATATTTGTCCTCAATTTGAAGAGAGTATTTGTGAGATAATCGTTCCATCATCATCAGGCTCTAACAGGACTGTTATGCTTCCAGAAATCTCAAAAGAGGAGCAAGTATTCAAGGGTCTGGTTCTTGGAGTCCATGATTATTTTGCAAAAACCGGACATCAAAAAGCAGTGTTGGGTCTATCTGGTGGTATAGACTCTGCGGTGACAGCTGTCATAGCTGTCGCTGCATTAGGTGCTGATAGTGTTCTCGGTATTGCCATGCCATCAAAATATTCTTCTGATCACAGCGTAACGGACGCAGAAGTTTTGGCAGAAAATCTGGGTATGAAATACTTAAATGTGCCCATCAGTTCAATTTTTAGCGGTTTCCAGGGTACCTATGTTGACAGTCTGGGTGAACCCTTAAAGGGATTACCTGAAGAAAATTTGCAGGCCAGAATTCGCGGGAATATTCTAATGAGCTTCTCGAATCGCGATGGAAGTCTGTTGTTAACCACTGGCAATAAAACTGAAATTGCCCTGGGTTATTGTACCTTATATGGTGATATGTCAGGTGGATTGGCAGTTATTAGTGATATTGGGAAGCGGACAGTTTACCGATTGGCCAATTATTTCAATAAAATCAATGGCAAAGAAATCATTCCCGAAAATACAATTACAAAAGAACCTAGCGCTGAACTTCGTGATAATCAGGTCGATCCTTTTGATTATGAAGTAGTTGGACCTTTAATAGATGCCATTATCGAAGAACATTCTGATATTGCATCTCTTATAGCCAGGGGCTGGGATGAAGATCTCGTGAGAGACTTGCTTCAAAAAATTCGTCTCAATGAATACAAACGTCAGCAAATGCCTCCTGGTATTCGCGTCTCCTCGAAAGCATTTGGCATTGGCCGCCGTATGCCAATCGTGAATCATTACCGTCAAAAATAGAATATCTCCGTAATAATTAGATAATATCTGCCTCACAGGCATAGTATATCATGCAGATGTGCCTATATGGCTTAGTATTTGAATTGGCACAGGACTTGTCATTGTAGTGGTGCCATGCAAATTAAAGTAAAATTTAGTAAACATATAATCGAGGTGAAAAATGGGTAAAGTTATTGGTATCGATTTGGGTACCACAAATTCATGCGTTTCTGTAATTGAGGGGAAAGACTCCGTCGTAATTACGAACGCTGAAGGTGGAAGGACTACTCCTTCCGTCGTTGCATTCACAAAAGAAGGGAATCGTCTTGTAGGACAGCCTGCCAAAAGACAGGCCATAACCAATCCTACTAATACAATCTATTCCGTAAAAAGATTTATGGGTCGCAAGTTCACAGAAGTTGAACGCGAGATCGAAGAAGTTCCATATCAAATTATCAGTGGTCCTGGGGGTCGTAGCCAGGTACAGGTAGGCGATGATTCCTACTCACCACCAGAAATCTCAGCCATGGTACTTCAGAAGATGAAGCAAACTGCAGAAGAATATCTCGGTGAAAAAGTTGATGATGCGGTTGTTACCGTACCTGCATATTTCAATGATTCCCAACGTCAAGCCACAAAGGATGCTGGCAAAATTGCTGGTTTAAATGTCCTTCGTATTATCAACGAGCCTACTGCAGCAGCATTGGCATATGGCCTTGACAAAAAGAATGATGAAACTATTGCTGTATTTGACCTCGGGGGTGGCACCTTTGATATTTCCGTACTCGAGCTAGGTGATGGTGTTTTCGAAGTTAAATCAACCAATGGTGATACTCATCTTGGTGGAGATGATTGGGATCAGGCAATCATAGAATGGCTCGTGAGTGAGTTTAAGAAATCTGAAGGTATCGACCTTTCAAAAGATGCCATGGGTATGCAGAGACTCAAAGAAGCAGCTGAAAAGGCTAAGGTCGAGCTTTCCAGTACCAGTTCTACAGAGATTAACCTGCCATACATCACCGCGGATCAGACTGGCCCTAAGCACCTAGTAATTTCGCTATCTCGTGCCAAGTTTGAAAGCTTAACTGACGATCTGTTCCAACGGCTGAAACAACCTTGTTTGTCTGCTATCAAAGATGCAGGGCTATCTGCCAGTGAAATCAACGAAGTCATTCTTGTCGGTGGTTCTACCCGTATCCCTAAAGTTCAGGAAATTGTCCAGGAGATATTTGGAAAAGAGCCCAATAGGGGTGTTAATCCCGATGAAGTAGTTGCCATGGGTGCTGCGATTCAGGGTGGTGTGCTTTCAGGTACCGTTTCCGATGTCCTTCTACTGGATGTAACTCCACTTTCAGTTGGTATTGAAACTTTGGGAGGTGTATGTACACGTCTAATTGAGAGAAATACCACCATCCCAACCAAGAAGAGTGAAACATTCTCTACTGCAGCTGATAATCAGACTCAGGTGGAAATTCATATTCTTCAGGGTGAGCGCCAGATGGCGGCTGATAATAAATCTCTCGGTCGCTTTATTCTTGATGGGATTCCACCAGCACCGCGTGGTGTACCTCAGGTAGAAGTAACCTTTGATATTGATGCCAATGGTATCATGCATGTGTCTGCTAAAGACAAGGCCTCTGGAAAAGAACAATCAATTCGTATCGAAGCATCAAGTGGCTTAACTGATGCTGAGAAAGAAGATATGATCAACGACGCTGAAAAACATGCTGACGAGGATACCAAAGCCAGAGAACTCATTGATGTGAAAAATCAGGCTGATGCCATGATATATTCAACTGAGAAAAACTTGAAAGAATATGGCGATAAGGTCCCCGGCGAGATGCGTGCCATGATTGAAGAAAAAGTCGAAGCACTCAAATCTGCAAATAGTGGTACTGACAAGGGCGCCATTGACAAAGCTCTGGCCGCTCTAACTGAGATATGGAATCAGGCATCTGGCTCCATGTATGAAGCCGTCAAAGATGACGCTGACCAGCCTGCCGCCGAAGGTGCAGAACAGACTGGTGACAAAGCTTCAGGTGAAGAGGAAGTTGAAGAAGCTGATTTTGAAGTTGTGGATGAAGCTGACCCAAAAGAGTAAGTAAATGATGCGGGGCAACTGCTCCAGCATCTATTGTAGAAAAGAAAATGATCAGATAACCCCAGTGTTATTCTGATCATTTTCTTTTTTTCCGAGTTAGAGTATTTGAAAATACCCATATTTCACACCTCAATTCTTATTCAAAATGATGAACCAATCTGGTTCTAAGAGGTAGAAATATGGAAAAACCTCAATAAATTCAAGGCCAAATGAAAGGGCAGATTAGTCGGTGAAGAGGAGAGTAGCACAATGGATAGGAGGTGGATTGCTAAGTGCATTTAGCATCCTCATATACCTCATTCTATTCCAGACTCATTTATTCTCCACGGTCATCATAAATTCGCTGAATAAGTATATTCTATTTCCAACGGGTATTTCCGTGAGCGGAGATATTGAAGGAGGATTTCTACAAAAATCTGTAGGTCTAAGGCAACTTATTGTCAAAGTCAATCAAACTGAGAATCCACTGTTGCGTGCTGACGAAATATCTGTACTGGGTTGGGATTGGGATTGGTCAACGCGGGAACTCACCATGCAGAATCTCTTTATTGATGGATATTCCATATTGGCGCAAAATACACGGGAGATCACAAAACGACCTAGGGGTTCAAAATCATCAGTTACTATTCTGATAGAAAATGTTGTAGCAGATAATGGGGAATTAATATTTCCCAGCGCAGATTCATCGCAAATCATCACACTTCCCAGTCTCCATTCTACAGTGTGGTATATAGATGGATTTGTTGACACCAAGCTACATTCCGCAGTGGCTATTGCCCCCGCGCTGTTTAGTGACACACTCTCCGTCACCGGCTTGCTTGGAATTGACCAGGGTGGAGTGTTGGAGGTTCACGATATGGAGCTAAGTACTCCAGATCAAAATATGGATCTGGATATTTCCTATACCCCTGATCAAGTTTCCCTACACATGACTGGTAGCAACCTTGATCCAAACACTATTGAAAATCTCACTGTGCCACCCAGATTCTCCGATATTTTACTCAATTACAATGTTGATGTTACGAAGTCTCAAGACAGTATGAGTATTACTGGAAACGGAACGGTACTGCTTAATGGGTTTGATATTCCCTTTAATTTACATCGACTGGAGCGTAGCCTGTCAGGTGATAACATCGACCTCACCCTTGGGTCTGAATTAGAAAATATTAAAATTGTAGCCTCCAGATTGCCCACAGGCGTGGAGACTGCACAGATTAACATGTTCAGATTCAATTTGGAGCCGGTTATTAATGATGAAAATTTTCAATTCTCAGAACCCATCGGTGAGATTTCAATCAGAGGCAATCAGAAACAATACGATATCCAGGCCCGTTTTGAATCCTTTATGTTTAATAATCTGGGTTTTGATACCCTCGAATCAGATTTGAAGTACGCGGTGAATGATGGGCTTCAAATCTCACACGGTCTTATTACTCAAGCCAAAAATAGGGCTCTGTTTAATGGAAAACTATCTCGTGAGTTTATTGAATTGGATAGTGATATAGATTTTTCTGACTTCTCATTTCTCGAAGTCCTGGGCACAGCAAATAAAATGTCAGGTGATATTTTTAGCCACCTTAGTATCACCGGGAATATAGACCAACCTCGCATTACTGGAGAAATCCATCCAAACAACCTTTCATATGACAATAGATTCACTTTAACAGGTCAGGGAAAGGTGGATTTATCCATTATAAATAAAAAGCTGCGTGGTGATATTGCTCTCATGGGGAATAGTGGTTTACTATTTGGAGATAGCCTGGAGTCCTATACTATCCTGGGAAATATTTCAGAGGATGGATACTTCATTGAAGATCTTCATCTCCAGGGTCGTCAAAATCTCGTTTCCATTAGTGGCGGCTATGATCGAAACAACTTCTTTCTCAACAAGCTGAATATGATAAAGGGTGAAAATCAGCTAAAACTTGCTGACACGGTACTCATTGCAGGTCTGCCGCAAGGAGCATTTCAGCTGCCCCCATCTATTATTACATTTAACAACGGCGGGGTTTCGCTGGAGGGTATCTTTTCGAAGCAAGCAGGTTTTGCTCTCAATGCTGAATTCGAGCTCATTGATGTTGCTCCCCTTCTGGATTTTGCTAGACTAAAATCCGAATTTAGCGGCATAGCCTCAGGCTCAGCAGACATAAGTGGAAACCTAACAGATCCCATATTTGATGCAAAACTCACCCTGAAACAAGGGCTCGCTCTGGGTTATCCCAGTGATTCTTTAAATGCAGACTTACGGCTTACCAGCTCAGAGGTTATTAGTAATAATATTAATGCCTACACAGCAGAGGGTTCGTTGAACCTCACTGGAAAATTACCCTGGGGATATAAAGTTAGAAGTGAAGAGATCAGGGACACTCCTCAAAACTTCTCAATCCATCTCAATAATTATCGATTGCAAGATTTAAAATTTACTTCCATTGTGGGGATGCCCATATCTGGCCGAGCAAGCGGTTCAATGTCCATTAGGGGTACTCCGGCGGAATCTAAAATGGATGCACAATTAGCACTGTCAGATGCTGCCTTTGATACACTTAAATTCTCTCAGGGCTATTCAGAGTTGACCTATGAAGGAAATCTTCTCACATTTGATACGCTTTCCATGGTCAGTAACTGGGGTTACGGTTCAGGGACTGGATTTATGCCCCTTTCATTAGATCTTATTGCAGAAGATAGAATGGCTTTCGCATCACGCGACATGGGTCTCGAATTTGAGCTCAACCTCAATGAAATGCCATTTCTGTCATCATATATTTCCTCAATCGACGCTATTCAAGGTGATTTTATTGGGACTCTCGGGTTTACTGGACCGTTGTCAGCTCCCATAAGAAATGGAAAAGTTAGAGGACACAATGCCCGTCTTGAAATTGCGGTAATGGGAAATCCAATAACCGATATTCACGCTGAGATCACTCTGCTTGACAATACCATGAGTATCGATCACTTCTCTGGTCGTATGAATTTTTCTGAAGGTTCAAATCTAAACACCCAGGGAGCAGTTGGCTGGCTAACCTCCAGAGCCGGTGATTTGATTGGGGTAAATACAACCGAAACTTACGCTGGCGAGGTGACTGCAACGGGTAACATAGATTTGACTTCCTTTTTTGAACCTCGCTTTGATATTGACTTAAAAGCGAATGAAGTCTACTACCGCAGCACTGATGGACTGATTGAGGCAATTGGTGATGCTGATTTAACCTTTGCTGGGCAGGATACCATTAACGTGGAGGCCGTAATTCCAGTACTTCGAGCTGTTTACTATGCCAATTTTGAATCAGAGACTATCTATGAGGATATTGTTAGTAAAACAGATAGTAGCATATTTACATATAGACTTAATACTCAATTTGCAAGTGACCTACTCATTTCTAATGATCAAATGGAAGCCGAATTTGAAGGTGAATTGTGGCTTTTGGATTATGGCGATGATATCATGCGTTTTACTGGAACACTCACTGTTCAGGAAGGTGGTAAATTTTACTATCTGGGGAATGAGCTCAACTTGTTGTCTGGTGAAATAATTTTCAACTCAGTTGATTTTAATCCCCAAATCAATATGGAAGCAGAAATCGATATTGATGGTGAGAGAATAAAGCTGACATTGAGCGGTGACCTCAACGAGCCTGAGCTGGTAATCAAAGCGGATAACGCCCAACTTACACAGAGTGATGTTTTGACTTATCTTACCCTAAATAAATCCCTGGTGGAAGTTAGTTTTGATCAATCCGCACTCGACCCGGTAAAAACTTACGGCGAGATCCTCATGGAAAAACAGATCTCCAAATTGGGCCGAGAGTATATTGGTGTTGATCTTTTTGGAGTAGATCTGGATTCAGACTCAACAGCTAATACGAGATTTCATCTGGGACAACGCTTATCAAAGAATTTTATGGTTACCTACGAAGGAGCCATCCAACCTACCGACGGCAAAACAGATTATGATTTTGGGTTTGAATATCAAATCAATCAGAATGTATCCATTACCAGCAAAATCAATCAGAATGGGGAAGTGGAGTTGAACGGGAGGCTAAAATTTACATACTAAAATCATTTTCTCTTCGATTCCTGATATTATTTATTCTGTTTACCCTGATGATTTATCCACAAGAAATACAGGAATCTCCAGAAATTGTAGACATACAGGTAATTGGTAATCATGCACTTACCAGCAAAGATTTGCTAAATCAAATCCACCTCAAAGAAAAGCGGTTGGTTAGCAAGGGGAGCTTCTATAATCGTCACCACCTTGCGCGAGAGATTGCGAAATTAGAGGACTATTACACGCTTAATGGATTTCTGGATGCTCAAATTTCTGATTCATTGATCATTGGGGAAGACAATGTCATTGTAATTATTTTACAGGTTGTGGAGGGGAAAGAATACTATCTCCGTGATGTCACCTTATCAGGAAATTCTGTTTTTAGCGAACAAGATTATCTCGAAATAATCGAGTTTAAAGCTGGTTCAAGCTTCAACACTTTTAAAATTCGAGAAAACCTCATTGAAATGCTTACACTGTATCAGAACAACGGGTATCCCCTTATCAATATCAAGGACAGTGTTGTCGTAGCTGACTCGGTAAGCCTCTATATCAAAGTAAAAGAAGGACCTAGGCTCAATATTGGTGACATTAATATTCAAACTGTCGATCAAATTAAAGAGCACATTATTGGGCGAGAACTGATCTTTAGCCCAGGAGATGTATTCAACCTCGCAAATATTGAAGAATCAAAACGGAGACTGTATGAAACCAGTCTCTTCAACAGTGTGAATATTTCGCTGGGACAAGTGAATCTTGATACTATGAGTATTGATATTGATGTAGAAGTCATTGCAGCCAAATTCCGAGGCTTTGATATGAACATGGGTGTTAAACAGGGTTACCTGGAAGAGTCTAAAAATGCTGACCCTGTTTTAAGTGTTGGTCTTTCAGGTAGCTGGTACCATAACAACCTGTTCGATCGAAGTAAAAGAGTACGGATTGAGACAAATATCAGTTCGATTTATCCCTCTATTTTTGTACCGCAGCAATTTAAGCTAGATTTTTTCTATGTTGAACCCTGGCTTGAAAAAATTAGAGTCCCTCTCACAATAAATCCATTTTTTTGGTATATCGACAATAGTCAAACCGAATTTACGAATCTAGCCTATGGACTACGAGCCATTATGAGCTATAGATGGTTCAGGCGGATTAAAATTCAGTCACTGGCTGAGTGGAATCAATCAACCAGTGTCGGGGAGCCGGGAAATCCAGAGGAATTGTATCAAGAGGCCAGAAAAATAGGTGCTAAACTCACTTGGGATCAACGCGATAATTTTTTCTATCCCCACCGCGGATTTAAATTGGTCGTAGAACCCCAAATGGTTGGGTACTTTTTGCGCGGTGATAACAATTACCTTCAATTACTGAGTTCATTCAGCTCTTATTGGAACCTTTTCGGCGATTTGGTTTTTGCGCACAATATAAATGTGGCTGTTGCTGCGCAACAGCAGGCTGGAGAGGATGGGGAAATTCCACGTATTAAAAGATTCTACTTGGGTGGAAATTCAAGTATACGTGGGTTTGATCAGCAACAACTTGGTCCCTTTGATGAAGATGGCCCATCGGGTGGAAAATTAAGGTTGTTTACAAATTTTGAATTGCGCTTTCCTGTTTATGAAATTTTTGGAGCTACTGTATTTCTAGATGTTGGAAACCTTTGGCCTGAAATTGAGGATGCAAATATCTCCGATTTGGAGATGGCGGTAGGAATGGGTCTAACCATCGATACTCCGATTGGTCCAGCCAGGATAGATTATGGAATTCCTTTAGGAGCTGAGCATGCGAATAAAGGTGGTCAGATTCACATAGCAATAGCATACGCCTTTTAAAAAAATTATAATGCAGGGAACATGAATTCTTATAGGTCGTAGAAGATGCGACGAACCAGGGGAGCGTGTTTCAAAAGTGTCTAAACAAAGCGTTTCAAAGGAAAAAGAAACAAGAGGAAAAGAAACAATGAAGAAATTAGTTATTCTGGGAATTATCATTTTGAGCATGCTCGTCATTTCGTGTGGAAAATCGTATGATGAATATCTTGCACAAGGTAGTGAATTTCAAAATTCAAAAGATTATACTGCATCTCTTGAATCCTATGTAAACGCTATTAATAAAGCAGAAACTGCCGATCAGCGTGTTGCAGCAAATATTGAAGCTGGAAATCTGGCAGCAAATTATCTAAGGGATCTTGATCAAGCTGATCTATTCTATTTGGCGACACTATCAGATATTACCGATTACTCAGCTGGTGATTTACGTGATCTTGCCAAACAGGCACTCGCTGTACAGGCCAACAAATCTGCAGTTCGGATGTATATGCTCTGGTTGGAAAAATATTCAGATGATGCCGAAGCAGTTTTTGTCAAATATGAATTTGCTGAAGTGTATCACAAGAATGTGCTCAACCTTAAAAAAGCCATTGAAGTATATGGCGAAATTGTTGCAGAATATCCTGATTCTGAACAGGCCCCGAAGGCCTTATTCTCAATTGGATACATTTATGCCAATGAACTTGGTGAAAACGACGCAGCCGCAAAATATTATTCAAAGTTTATTGAAGAGTATCCCGATCATGAAATGGCTCCCTCGGTTGAGTTTGAATTGAAATATCTAGGTAAATCTTTAGAAGAGATACCTGAATTACAACATTTACTCAGCAAGACATCATAATTCACAGGATTTTCAAACATGACATTTGATCTTACACAGCTTAATGAGAAGATTAAGGATAAAAGCCTTTTCCTTAAAACACTAGAGTCAGAAGCTGCCAAAGTTGTTGTTGGACAGCAGGGGATGATCAGGCGCATCCTCATCGGCTTGCTCTCCAATGGTCACATTTTATTGGAGGGTGTTCCAGGATTGGCAAAAACACTTACCATTAAAACTTTGGCTCAACTCATAGATACAAGTTTCAATCGTATCCAGTTTACTCCGGACCTCTTGCCGGCTGATTTGCTGGGTACCTTGATTTACAATCAAAAGAATGGTGAATTTGTTGTAAAAAAAGGACCGCTCTTTGGGAATATCATATTAGCTGATGAGATTAACCGTTCTCCAGCAAAAGTTCAAGCGGCCTTGCTTGAATCCATGCAGGAGAAGCAGATCACAATTGGCGATTCCACTTACAAACTTGAAGAGCCATTTCTTGTGCTTGCAACTCAAAATCCCATCGAACAGGAAGGCACCTACCCTTTGCCTGAAGCCCAAGTCGATCGTTTTATGCTTAAGCTGAAGGTTGATTATCCCAGCGATGATGAAGAATTTGAAATCATCAAGCGTATGGCCCATCCTGAACCAAAATTTGATATCAAGCCCGTTATTAAAAAAGCTGATATTCTTGACGCCCGCAATGTGGTAGATGAGATCTATATCGATGATAAGATTTTCAAATATATAGTTTCTCTGGTCACAGCTACCCGTGATCCCGCTAAGGCAGGCTTGGTTGATCTTGAGCCACTCATTGAATATGGTGCTTCCCCGCGTGCATCCATTAATCTTGCTCTGGCTGCAAAAGCCAACGCCTTTATTAATCAACGTGGCTATGTAACACCTGATGATATTCGGGCTATAGGTATGGATGTTCTAAGGCACAGGGTCCTGGTTTCTTATGAAGCCGAAGCAGAAGAAGTCAGCAGTGAGGATATTGTACAGCGGATTTTCGAAATTACTGAAGTTCCATGATCCAATCACAACTCCCAGCGTTCACAATGATCAAATTATATATTATTTCGCAAGGAATAATGGCTTTTGCTAAACCGTGATTTATTAAAAAAAGTAAAGAAAATTGAATTAAGCACGAGGCACCTCGTCAATGAGGTGTTTGGTGGTGAATATCACTCTGTATTTAAAGGTCGCGGAATGGAATTCGCGGAGGTAAGGGAATACAGTCCTGGTGATGATATCCGTACCATTGACTGGAATGTCTCGGCCAGAACCGGTGTTCCTTATGTCAAACTATTTGAGGAAGAACGCGAGCTTACTGTCATGATTCTGGTGGATGCATCTGCATCGGGCGCATTTGGTACACGCGTACAGATGAAAAGGGCTCTGGCCGCCGAACTGTCGGCCGTCCTGGCATTTTCTGCGGTAAAAAACAATGATAAAGTTGGACTGATCATCTTTACTGATCATGTTGAGAAATATATCCCGCCTCGAAAAGGGCGTTCACATGTTCTTAGAGTTATTCGTGAAGTGCTGAACCATGAACCTGAACATCAGGGTACCAGTATTAATACTGCTCTCGAATTTATGAGTCGAGTTATCAGAAAACGCTCGGTCACCTTTATGATTTCGGATTTTCTGGATAAAGATTACGAAAGAAGTATAAAACAGGCCAGTCGAAAACATGATATGTTGTCATTTCATCTACAGGATCCCTGGGAAATTGAATTACCAAATCTTGGACTCATTCAGATTCATGATGGTGAAACAGGCGAGACTTCGCTGATCAATACGGGTAATGCTTCTTTGAGACAGACCTATCAAGTCAAATCCCAGGAACGGTTTAACAAATTACAAGCATTCTTCAAATCAAGCGGACTGGACTATCTGCCAATCCGGACTGATGTGCCCTATGTCGATTCATTGATCAGTTTCTTTAGAAAGAGGGCTTCCAGAAGGCGATGAGCTTGAGAGTAATCATATTTGCATTGAGCCTGACTCAGTTGTTTGCGCTGGATGCACAATTTCAAGGAAATAGCTTAAAGGGCTCCCTGGGGGATATTCTATCTTTTAGCTGGGATATTCACCATCCTGATGGAGCAAATATAACTTTCAGTGAAATTGATCTGGAAGGCACTGGTATTGAAGTTCTCAACCGGGATCTTACCCAGATTGAGGGCGGTTCGAATTTACTCTACGCCGCAGCTATATATGACTCTGTCGGAGTATACACATTTCCCTCAACAATCGTCTATGTTGAAGATGCACATGGGCTGGATAGTCTATTCCTGCGTGGCCCTGAGCTTGAAATATCCTCTATTTTAACAGCCAGCGATACAAGCTTTAGAGACATCAAAGGCATTCATGAAATAAGAACACCTCTTAATCTCTTCTATGCCTTGATATTTATTATAGTGCTCATAGTCGGTTATATGATTCATTTTCTAATTAAGCGCTTATTCAAATCGAAGGCAGAAAACCGTCAATTGAAAATAATAGTGCCCCCAGAAGAAGCACATGTCATTGCACTAAGGGCTTTTGAATCATTAAAACGATCAAAATATATTCGTTTTGAACAGTTCAAGGACTTCTATTCAGAACTGACCTATATTCTAAAACAATATTATGAGAATCGTTATCTCGTGGATGCACTTGAGCAAACCACATCAGAATTCCTCATTACCATGAATTCCATAAGTGAATTCGATACAGACATGATTAACGAAACTCAGGGATTATTAGAAAAAGCCGATTTTATCAAATTTGCCAAAGCAAAAAGCGATGAACTTGAGTCGGGTAAGGCATTAACTATGGCTATTGATCTGGTCAATCGTACAAAGGTTAAATCTAATCAGGGAGACAACACGTGATAGATGTACAAAATGTTACCAAAGCTTATGGAGCATTTGAAGCAGTAAAAGATGTATCATTCTCAGTGGAGCAAGGGGAAATTCTTGGTTTTCTAGGGCCAAATGGCGCTGGAAAAACCACTATGATGAAAATGATTACCTGCTACATGCCTCCAACAGGTGGAAGAATTACAGTTGATGGCCTGGATGTCATCAATGATTCTATGGGTGTTAGAAAAAAAATTGGTTACTTGCCAGAATCTACACCTCTCTATGAAGAGATGGGGGTTCGCGATTATTTGCATTTTATAGCCGATGTACGCAAAGTAAATGGCGCTGACCGTAGCAGGGCAATGGATCGGGTTATTTCAGTCACGGGACTTTCCAAGGTTATTCACAAGGATATCCATGAATTATCAAAGGGATACCGTCAAAGAGTGGGATTTGCTCAGGCAATTATTCATGATCCAGAAATTCTGGTTTTAGATGAGCCTACCACCGGTTTAGACCCAAATCAAATTATTGAGATTAGAAATCTTATCCGCGAGCTTGGTGAAAGTAAGACCGTAATATTCTCCACTCATATCATGCAGGAAGTCCAGGCAACCAGCGATCGGGTATTGATCATTGATCAGGGTCAAATCGCCGCCCAGGGTACTGCTGAGGAGCTCAAAGCCAGTGTAGCTGGACAGATGCACCTTGATATAGTGCTCCGTGATGCCGATAAATCAAAATTCATAGAAGTTGTTAATGGTATTGATCAAGTTCATATGGAAGATATCAAACTACAAAAGAACGGTGATCTTGAAGCGGCTCTTAAAGTAGATGCAGGTGTTGATCTTCGAGAACAATTATTTGATCTTGCCGTAAGCAACCAATGGAAAATACTTGAATCCTCTCCATCTTCATTCACTCTTGAAGATGTGTTTAGAAAATTGACTAATTAAGGAACCTGTGCATGTCTGAAATTCTAGCCATCTATAGAAAAGAGATGAAGACTTATTTTAATTCACCTATCGCCTTCATCGTAATATCCTCATTCCTCGTCATCACCAACTGGCTCTTCTTTGATTATGGTGATTATCCATTTTTCGCTATTAACATTGCGGATATCCGGGGAATATTTGATTACGGAGCCATTGTTTTACTTTTTATCGCCCCAGCAGTATCCATGCGTTTGATCTCTGAAGAAAAGCATCAGGATACTCTGGAATTGTTAGTAACTATGCCCATTACTGATATGCAGATCATTATTGGTAAGTATTTATCTACATTGGTAATTTTTGCAATAATTCTTGGTGGAACTCTGGTTGCCCCAATATCCATCTCATTTGTTGGTGATCTTGATTCTGGAATCGTGATTAGCAGTTATATCGGTTTCTTTTTCCTGGGTGCCACCTATCTGGCCATGGGTTTAGCTGCTAGCAGCTTTACGCGTAATCAGATCATTGCATATATCATGGGCATTGTCATCATAGCTTTCTTTTTCCTCATGAACGGCATGGCGAATGGTTCTGGCCTCATAGCCACACTTTTTGAAAACCTAAGTATTCGATTTCATTATCAGAACTTTTTTAGAGGTGTGCTGGATACGCGTGATCTGTTGTATTTCATTTCTCTGATAATTGCATCACTACTGATAAGCAGTACGGCTCTCGCAAGTCGTAAAAGTAAATAGGGAGGAGTGATCATGAATACAAAAAATACCTGGTCCTTTACCCTTATTGTTATCGGTGTTGTTTTCCTGGTAAATCTTTTCGCACAGCAGCTTTTTTTACGATTTGATTTGACAGAAAATGAGCGTTATTCCATCAGTGATGTCACACGAAACATTCTGGCTGATATTGATGAACCAATCACTGTCAAAGTCTACTTCTCTGAGAATTTTCCACGTCAACTTATATCTGTAAAACAATATGTCCTGGATATGCTCAATGAATATAGAGCCTATGCTGGTTCATCGCTGGAGTATGAATTTATTCCGATCTCTGGTGAGAATGAGGAACTTGAGCAAGAAGCCATGTCTTATGGCATTCAACCCGTCCAGGCTAATATTACTGAAAGTGATGAGATTAAAGTACAGAGAATCTATCTGGGAATTGTATTCCTGTATGGAGACCAGAAAGAAGTTATACCTTTTGCACAACAAATAGAACAACTCGAATATGATATGACTGGTGCCATCAAGAAGCTAAGCCTGGGAAGTCTTCCAAAAATTGGTTGGTTGACTGGTCATGGTGAACAGGCTCTGGGACAGGAGGGTGTTGCACGGGCGACTGGAGAAATTCAGAAGAACTATGAGCTTGTTGAACTCAACTTGAGTTCAGAGGAGCAAATTCCCCAGGATATCAATACGCTTATTCTCGCTGGAGCCACAGCAGAATTCAATGACCTGGATCTTTATAAATTGGACCAGTTCATTTTAAGAGGAGGTCGGCTAGGTCTTTTTCTGAATAAGAAAATCATTGATATGCAAAACCAGTACATGCCTGTTCAGGAGAATGGGAGTAACCTTTTCCTATTTTTGGAACATTTTGGTATGAAATATGGTAACCAGCTACTTCTCGACAAAACATCATATCAGGTTCAGGCCATGCAAAACCTGGGATTTATGCAGATTCCCGTTGCCATGGATTATCCCTTTGCCCCGCGTATCTCAAATCTTAATGAAGACAATCCCATTGTAAATCGTTTGAATGAGTTGGGCTTTTTCTTTGTGAATGAAGTTTCACGAACCGGTGATACCACCAAAGTATCTTTCACACCACTCATGTATACATCTGATATGACTGGTTTCGCTATGCCTGATCAAAGGACCAGATCGATCAATATTTCTGCCGGTCAGCAGATTCCAGATTATATGTATCGTGAGGGCGCTAAGACAATTTCGGCAGTACTTGAGGGTGAATATTCGTCATGGTTTGGAAGCACCAGGCCTGATTCCATCTCATTTCCCGAAATGCACCTGGCTGAATCCATCACCCCTACAGTTATGGTAGCTCTTGGTAATGCCACATTCACATCACAGCAATTCATGGTTCCTGCCAGCCTCACCTTTCTGTTGAATACTGTGGACTGGTTGCATGACCGAAATGGGTTGATATCTATTCGCTCGAAAAATGTTCAGCCCTCTCAACTAGATGAGATGACGAGTGGCAAACGTCAAGCACTGAAGTGGATAAATATCCTTCTTGCCCCACTACTCATTGTGTTATTTGGTGTTATCCGCTGGTATATGCGCAATAAAATAAAATATCTTGCTGGAGCCTGATCATGAAAAATAATCAAACCCTCTATGCAGCTGGATTTCTTGGAATACTGGCCTTATTGTATTATCTGACACAGACTGGGGCTGTAGACACTAAAAGCATCGATATCCATAAGTTCGAATTTGATAAGAATGAGATTGCTGAGATTGAACTAAACAGCTCTGATGTTGTCCTCGGATTTATTCAAACAAATGGGAACTGGAGTTTGGACAACTATCCAGTCGATACGGTGAAGCTGAATCAATTCCTGGATCTTATTTCAGATTTACAAATTGATCGACTTGTCACACTGAATCCAGAGAAGCATTCAAAGTATGAAGTTTCTGATGGAGGCGGTGTTGTCCTTGCCAGAACTGCAGGCGACCAGGAGCTGCTTCGCCTGATTATCGGTAAACAAGGTGCAAATTATCAGGAAACCTTCGTGAGAGAGATGTCAGAAGACGAAGTCTATGCTGTTAAAGCTAATTTGAGCCGGTACAAAACAATGACTCAGAATGATTTCTGGGATAGGAGCATGACTCACCTCGACGTGAATCAGATTAATCATGTTCAACTGAAAGGTGAAATAAATTATGTTCTGCAGCGCGAAGGACCGGTATGGACTTATAATGGTCAGCAGGTTGATTTTGAAAAAGTAGTAAATATGTTGCGTCCCCTTGAAAATTTAAAAGCCAGCAACTTTGCTTCTGAAATTGAAGTCAATAATACTTTCTATCAAAATATGGTGCTTGGTTTTGAGAACGGAAACCAAGTTAAACTGACTTTTCATCTCAAGGAAGCCAACGGAGCACTTTTGTTGGTTAAAGTAAGTGGAAATGACAAAATCTTTGAGTATTCAAAATCTGGTCTTAATCGCTACAAGAAGGAATTAGCTAACTTACTTCCAGATCCTCCTCCTGCGTCTTAAATAAGATATTCAGCGTTAAAAAAAGAGGGCAGTGATACTGCCCTCTTTTTTTTGACCATAGTTTATTTATCTATTCCCAGGTAATCCCTAGCAAATATGCTAAATCTTCAGCCAGAAAATCGGGAAACATTCCCTGTACTGTGGGGTCACCCCAAGCTGCCAGCCATTCACCATAACTACTCGCAGTCCATTGGATATCCGGTGCTGTATATGATGATGTTCGCTCCAGATAATCAACTGCAATATTCCCATCAATAGTAAGACTCGAGCCTGTCGTGATAAAACCGCTCCATTGGAACGATATTTCCGGATAATTAAAGAGTTCACCCGAATAATCACCAACGGTTACCAGAAATTCAGCCCAAAGATCCCAGATTGCTACCGGCAAGTCGCTCTGAGTTGCTGTTAACAAATTAAAGGTTAAGAATCCCAGTGAAACGGTTGCAGAAGTGTCACCATTGCTTTCACTATACTGAATATTAATTGCAATGGGTGTGTTGTTGAGCCCTGTGAGAGTTACTGTTGTTTCTTCAAAATTAATCTGCTCGTTTAAGGTGACTTGATTGTAATTGTAGTCTGTGGTAGTACTCATGCTATAGAGTGGTAGCAAGGTCTTAAAATCAGTGACGGAATTTAAATAATACTGCGAGATATTTATTGATGCGCTACCATCAATAGCTATGTCACCGCGTTCATCAGAATAACCATATTCCACCATGATCGTACCAGAGAGAGCACCATTTAGCCCATCTAAATCAGCATGTGCCTGAGATAATGCATCTCGATTGAATTGAACAAAGAAGTGATCTATTTCAGGTGTTTCAGCTTCAAGCATGCCTATAACAGTCTCAGCTCGCTCAATAGATGTTAATGCAGAGGCGTGGGCTTCGCTGAGCAGACTGGCACCATCAACATTCAGAGTGCCAAAACTTGATCCCAGTGACAATCCTGCAATAATCCCTGCTGCATCTTGTGTATCCAATTCATAATTATAGGCAGCCAAGCTCTTAAAGATTCCCTGAATGGCAAACAGTGAAGATTCCATGGCGATGATGTCGATATGAGCAACTTGAACACCTGTTCCAAGATTGAAAACATAAGCTGGATCATTGTCGAGAGAATCAAGCGCTGAAAGACCTGCATCAATCATGGGTAAGAAATTATCAACAACATTGGTCTGGAAGGCATTGAAGGCACCGATATGCTCGAAATTTATGCGGGCAGATGCCAATGGAAATTCAAAATAGGAGGCTATCATTCCATTAACTCGATTTGTTGAAAGAGGTAGGCCAAAGCCATATCCGACAGTATTGGACGACTCGTCCTCAGTGCGGAATGGTTCAAATACTTTCGCATTTGTTCCATATGTTGAACTGAGGTCAGTATTCTGGGAAAGTATGAGGACGCTGGTAAAGCCTAGTCCAAAATTGGCATCCTGATTCCGCCAATCCAATTCATGAGCTTGTGCATAAAAATTATGAGGATCGTTCAGATCAAGACTGTTAAGAATCATATGAGCAGAATCTGGATCAGCGCTCAGCAAATCCCCCATTAAGAGGAGGAGAGATGCATTAGCATCTGCAGTAAGGGCTGACGCAGCTGCTGAATCCTCTGGAGAGACATCACTTTCATCGAGAATATCTTCACAGTTGGTCAGAAATAGTAGGCTTACACATATCAAAAGTACGAGTCGCAACGTTGTTGTTTTCATCTTTTAATCCCCTTCCGAGGTTAATGGTGTTTACGCTGTGAAGATAGTTTTTCACATTGCAATGCAATTTGAGCCTGAGCACAATCGTTCAGGCATGTGATATACATCCTTTTTAACAAATATGCAATTGATGGAAGGAGGGCAATCACTTGTTCTCCCTGTGCACAACTGTAGCAGCAGCCTGCTTAGTAGGAAATATTATCATGTCAGCAATTTGAACGTGAGGTGGCCGGGAGGCAGCAAATAGAACTGCTTCAGCAATATCTTCAGCAATCAGAGCTTCAAGCCCCAGATACACAGCTGCGGCTTTTTTTGCATCCCCCTTAAATCTAACCAGGCTAAATTCCGTATCTACAAGTCCCGGCGATATGGCTGTAACTCGAAGGGGAGTAGACACCACATCCATGCGGAGACTTTTGGTGAGCGCGTCCACAGCGTGTTTGCTGGCACAGTAGATACTGCCACCAGGATAGGCTTCATGACCGGCGATAGATGAAATATTGATCACATGGCCCTGCTGTTTTGAAACCATTTCAGGAACAACAGCTCTGATCATATTCAAGACACCCTTAACATTGGTGTCCAGCATTATATCAACGTCATTTGCTGGTGTTTCATGTGCCTTTTCCACACCAAGCACGAGACCAGCATTATTAACTAATACATCGATGTTTTTAAGTGATTCAGGTAGATTCGAGATCATTTCATCAACGGCATTCATATCGCGGACGTCAAGTGGTTTCGGATAAACCTGGATATCATATTCACCTTGAAGCTGGTTGGCCAGTTGAACTAGCTTTTCCCCACGTCGGGCTGTTAGGATAAGATTGGATCCCTGCCGTGCAAATAAATGAGCACAGGCTTGACCTATTCCGGCACTGGCGCCGGTTATTAGAATGGTTTTGTGCTTCAGATTACTCATCAATATATACTTCCTTGCTAGAGCGTTTAAATACTATTAAAATCAACAAACTACAAAACAGACCTGGATAGAATGGTTCCAACCCCCAAAAGTAACTCCATTCATCTATTTTTCCAAAAAGGAACCAAAGAAATGATACTATAGGGGGAATGCTTAAATTCAGAAAGACGGCCTGGCGTGTCAGGGGTTTCTTAAAGATGCTCATAAGTGTTGGGATAAGAAGTGCGGGAATGGCGATGGTTCCAAAGGTATACCACAGATCTATAACAGATGGAATCCAGACAGCCATGATAATTCCGATCAGTAACACAATGACCATACTTACTTTAATAAGATGATTAGTTGAATAGTTTCTAAACGTAGGATAGCTACCAATGATATCTTTTCCCAGGGTAATTCCTGAAACGAGGGTATTGCTATCCAGGGTTGACATCACAGTTGCCAAAATGCCTACATAAAACAATCCTTGCAGTCCCAAAGGCAATACTGCATTTCCCAGAACTAGAAAAGCCTGGGTAGGAATTGTTTCAGGTGGGAGATATGAAAATGCATATAGGCCGGTTAGGGTGGTCATTAAATCAAAAATAAACCAGAATAAGACGGCCCAAAGGATACCCCGTTTGGCAATGCTCTGTGTTGTAGTCGCATAAACTCTTTGATGGAAACCTGGATCAACCATTGTCCAGGACCCAATAAAGAACCAGACCACGATATAACCAAAGCTTTGACCGCCTGTCCAGGAAGTATGTGATTCAGGCAGTGTATGCCATAGATCGATGGGGTTCATGTAACTCACTGCAAGAACAATCAGAATAACCATAAACCCGAGAAACATGAGGACGAATTGCACTTTATCAGTTTTAATCACAGAAGTAAGTCCGCCATTGAGTATATAAAACAAAGAGAATACTGCTCCAGCAATAATTGCAATAACTAGATTCAGACCGAGGAAAAAGTTTAGGATCAACCCAAGAGTGAGTATGTAAGGGGCTGGGCTGGCAAGTAGCAGGACCCAGACAGAAGCCAGTCTCCCGGCATTTATTCCATAGTCTGAGGCCAATATTTCAGGGAGAGAGTTGACTTCCAGCGATCGTGCTCGCTTTGCTACCATTAGGGCGAAGGCAATACCAAACACATAGTAGGGGAGGCCAAATATTACCCAGTTGGATATGCCATAACTCGTGCTGTATTCACTGACACCTAAAATGCCTCCATACCATGTTGATACCAGAGTCATCACAAAAGCTGGGAGTGTCAATTTTCGCCCCATCAGCATATAGTCGGTGGTTGATTCAGTGCGAGTATTGTATATTCCAACAAGCAAAACGGCGATGAAATATACTAATATGAGGCCAATATCAACTAAATGTAGATTCATAAGTATATAGTATTACTTACTGATACACAGTAATATAGGCGACTCCATGTTCAATATTGAACCTGGGGTCATCCTTAATTACAAGGTTGCTCTGACTAATGAATCCGTGAGAACGATCTTGATTGGAGATCTCCCATTTGAGTCCCTTTGACGTTAAGCCAGTATACTCTGTAATTGGTAAAACACTCAAGATAGCACCGCTTTTAACACTCAGGCTGAAGTGACAATGCGAAGTAATTCTTTGTATGTTTTCCATGGAGAAGTCTCCATCAACTGGGACCTCATTTATGAATTGGACTCTTATTGATGGATCAATTGATGCGCAAATATGCAAATTATGTAACAAATGATCGGTACGAGCACCGCCAGCTCCCAGGAATATCAGCGACTTTACTGGATGGGTTCTAAATACATAATCCAGAGTTTTTTGAAGATCTGTCAGCTCTTGATCCGATATGTTCAGAACCTCTGTCGAAGAGATTTCATCAATATTTGCGGAATCCATGTCGCCAAGTATAAGATCTGGCTGAAGTTGATATTCATTGAAGGCATTAAAACCCCCATCAACAGCCAGTACAAAGTCAGCTGCGTTTATTTCACGTTCAAGTAGCTCTTTGCTGGGAGGGCTGCCAGCTAATACGATTAAGATTTTCATTTCCGTCAATACTTAAAGTAACTGTTCCCAATAAATTCCCGTAAGATAGAAGTTCCAGGAACATGTCTATCGGGAATGGTATGAAAAAGGGACATGAGCGTAATAAGTCTATCCCTGATAGTATTTTTTGACGCCGCCTTCAGTAGGGGAAGTGCATATCTTTTCAGAATGGCAAATTCATAGATCAGTGCAGAATTAAACATCATATCAGCATGCTCCTGAAATGGAAAAATATTACGTAACTCTCCATGTCGAACAGAGTTCCACCTATTGATTGTGTCATCGGCGCTATATCCGCGATATTGATGATCTCTGACTATCCTGCGAATAAGACGACCATCAGAGGTAGAGACTGGATGTGTATTATCAATGTTAAGCTGTGTTAATGCACTTATATAAACACGATAGTAACTTTTAGCAATCATACCCTCATGAATGCGAGGATTCAACCCGTGTATACCTTCAAAGATAAGCACCTCATTGCGTTTGAGTGACATCTTGTCTTTGAGGATCTCTTGTTTGCCATCCACAAAATTGTAACTACGTTTAAAAACTGACTGTCCATTAACAAGTTGCATTAATTCACGCTTCAGGGTATCAAGATCAATACAATTCACATTTTCAAAATCCAGGGTTCCATCTGCCTGGGGTGTAATTTTATCTCTGTCTAGAAAATAGTTATCCATGGAAAGATACTTTGATTGTATCCCATTGACCGCGAGATGAATGGCGAGCCGTTTAGTGAAAGTGGTTTTTCCTGAAGAGGAAGGACCTGCGACAAAAATAACACGAGTGCCTTTTTGGCTACTAATGTCATCTGCCAGAGCTGCAATTCGTTTCTCATGTAGTCCTTCGGCGACCCAGATAAGTTGTTTAAATCCCTTTTCCATGATCTGTTTATTAAGATCATAAATCGAGGACACTTTAAGAATCCGTCCCCATCTTTCGTGTTCTTTCATCATACCAAAGAGTTTTGGTGAATCGGTATATTCGTTCAGTTCATCACCATTTTCACCTATCCTTAGTAGAAATCCTCTATCATAAGGTCTGAGTTCATAGTGAGGAATTGCAGATAGATCAAGATTTGTAAATTCATATGAGGCTGAGATATGATTAGCCAGCATGAGAACAGGTGGTCGCGAGGTTCGGACTCTTGGAGCAAGCAGGTGTCTCCAATCCTCAGGCTTTGCGGCTCTGATCTTAATCTTCCTTGCTTCCAATTGGAGTTGATACATCTTATTATAAATCTGATCCAACACATCGACAGAAATCTTCTTTTCTTCTTTCAAGATGCAATAATAGCCGCCTCCAAAAGAGTGGTCGACAATGAGTGTCCTCTGGGTGCCATAAAGTGATTTTATGGCTGCTGACATCAGAAATACCACCGCCCGTGTTTTGTGTCGATATGATTCGAACTGACTGTTCATCGCTCACCGGTCTTCTTAATAATGTGATATCCGAATTGGGTAGAGACAGGCTTTGAGGGTCGTCCTCGTCCCATCTTCTTGACAGCTTCCTCAAAGGGCTTCACCATCTGCCCAGTGCCAAACCAACCAAGATCGCCACCTTTAGATTTGCTGGGACAGGTCGAGTATTCTTTGGCGAGCTGTTCAAAGCGGGCTCCCTTCTGAATCCGTTTAAATAAATCTTCAGCTAAACTTCTATTTTTAACCAGTATATGGCTGGCTCTCCACTCCACAGTCACTCCTCATTCATATTAATCAATACTGACATCAAGATAGAGAATTCGATCTATGAATCAAGGAAACCATGCAGGGTTCTGGGAATTTGAGAAGTCTTATTTCTGGTTCGTAAAGGCACGGTAATCTATTTAACATCTTCTCCCAATTGTCGGTCAGAAGACAATCACAATAGCTGTTTGAAACTATAATATTCAGTCAAAATGAACCAATGTTAATATAACAAATATTGGAGGTGCCGATGAGAATATTAACCCCTTTAGCTCTGGTTGTGTTCTTTATTGGATGTCAGGAGAGTGATGTAGGAGTTGATGACTCGGGATTAACCTGGACCATTGACACACAGTTTATGCGGCAGGGCTGTTATGATGGCCGAGACTGTATACCCAGCCTTGAAAATCCAAATCGATCCTCAGCGGATGGATCCAATTTGGGCTATCTGGATGATGATGATCTCGTGGTTGGAATATGGAATGGTTCAGAACACGTTGCATACCCACACGCCATCCTGGATTGGCATGAGATTATTAACGAATCCGGTTATAGTATTTCGTATTGTCCTTTGACCGGTAGCGCAATTCATTTATCCACATCAGGAGAATATGGCGTTTCAGGTCTGCTCTTTAACAGCAATCTGATTATGTATGATCGGGAGACAGAAAGTTATTGGCCACAAATGTTACTCCGATCTGCAGCAGGTGACAGGTCTGGTGGAGAATTGCATCTAAAGAATCTTGTAGAGACTAGCTGGGGTAACTGGAAAGCACTTTTTCCAGAAACCAAGGTAGTGAATTCTGAAACGAATTACTCACGCAACTATAGTCGCTATCCTTATGGAAATTATCGCACCTGCAACTCTCTGTCCTGTGGTGATTTCATTTATTTCCCATTAGCACATGAGGACAATCGTTTACCCGCCAAGAATCGAGTTCTGACTATAATTAACGGTGATGTAGTGAAGGCTCTGGATATTGATGCTTATCCTGATCCACAGATTATTACTGTTGATGTTGGGGATTCACAATACAAAGCAGTTGTATCCGGAAGAGACAATATTGCGGTAGCTTTTGAGACGACCCGGGCCATCAGTATTTCAAGCTGGGATATTTCTGGAGCGGGAATCGTTCTGACTCAGGCAGATACGGGGAAAGAGTGGGACATCACCGGTCAATTGCTATCAAATCCGACTCCGGCTGAAAGGTTGGTTGCAGGGAATGGGTATATTGCCTACTGGTTTTCAGTTGCTGCTTTTTATCCAGATGTGGAGATTATTACAGGATGATTAGAAACCTTTTATTAGGTTTGCTGCTGGCCACCTCTGTAAATGCTCAGGTTTGTTGCTCGCCTGTGGGTAGTGGTCAAGCCGGTGGTGGAGCATTGATGAACAATTGGATAGCGCACTGGCCCAACACTTTAATGGGTGATAATAATTGGCATTGGATGTCAGATGTTCAGCTCTCGAATAGAGGTCCTGCAGGCAATATTTATTATGGACCCCAACTGAATGCTTTCATTGAAGTGTCACGCTCCATCAGTCCCAGAAATGTTCTTTTTATAAACGGGTATGGCGGTCTCGGCTCCCTTGAGGAGAGGGTAACTTATCTAGAGAGTAGAACCATATCATACTCTGGCGGATTATCGACCGGATTAAGAATGGCTCTGGGGAATAGAGGTAGAGCTTATGCACAGTTTAAGATTAATCTACCTGGTCAAACAAAATATCTCAACGATGAATTCCCTTTTGTTTCTGAAGTAAGTCCATCTGGCGACATTTTGCTATTGTACAATCAACCCATGCCCTGGGCTGAATTCAATCCTGATTTATTGGGTTCGCTCTCGGTCAGTTGGTTATATCAGAAAAACACTGCTGTTCAGGATAATATTCTCAGCGATCATCTCTCTGTAATTCATATATCATCTTCAATACACACTTGGTATCCAATTTTCATAGCACCATTTGTCCAACTGGAGTCTGAACAATTGCTTGCGCCTCCTTCCATATGGACGGGTACGCGTGAGAAACGAATTCTTGCTTCATCATCAGCTGGAATAGATTTAGCAATCTCAAAACCATTTTGGGAAAGCATTAAAATTAGATTGGGCTTGCCGTTCATTGCATGGTCATCTTCAAATGGCTTTCCTGACGGGACTCAACCAGCTCCTTATTTAATGATCGCAGTGAATACTGCAGGTGTTTTCGACAGAGCTGATCACTGATAAAATCATAATCCAGAATACCTGTACGAGCTTTCACACTTATTGTAATCGTAAACTGTTTGTACTATACTGAATCAGCTACTTAATAAAATCTGGTAAAGAAGGTAGAGACTTCATGGCATTTATTAAATATGTAGATCCAAGTGATATTCCTGAAGCAAATCGCGTGAACGACCAGGATCATATTCTGCGCATCCATGGAGTGCATAGCGAGGTCATGCGCCATCACTTTACATTGTATAAGGAGTTGATGTACAAGAAAGGTCCCTTGACGCGTATTCAACGGGAGATGATTGCTGTGGTTGTATCTGCCATTAATGAGTGTCACTACTGAATTGAACACCACGGGGCTGGGCTCCGCAGACTTCTAAGCTCAAAACGAACTTCTTTCGAAAATCCTAACTCGTTATTATCTGGTTTGATTGAGATAGGGGATCATCCCTCTTTAAATCCCCAGGATAAAGCCATACTTACCTATGCAGTCAAGTTGACTCGAACGCCTGCTAGTATCAGTAAGGAGGATATCGATCTCCTTCGGGCACAAAATCTTGATGACCGTGGTATACATGACATCTGTGCCATTACATCATATTTTGCCTTCGTCAATCGTATGGCTGATGGTTTGGGGATAGAGTTAGAACCCCGGTTCAGTGAGGATTAGTCATTTTCGCTTAATAAATAGATGTCAGTAAGTGCTTCAGCAAGATACTGTACACCTGGTTCACGTCTATTTGTCAATACAATTACTGAAAATTCAGATTCAGGAAATCTCATGTAATCTGTCCTAAATCCACAGGTGCCTCCTGTATGGCTAATACGCTTCAACCCCTTGTAATCTTCAATGCGCCAACCGCAGCCATAGTTCTTTAACCACGGTGTATAGGCGGAATCAAGCCATGCTTCCGAGAGAAGCTCGAACTTGTACAGAGCTTGATCCCATTTGTACAAATCGGACACAGATGAATAGATACCTCCATCACCCAAAACAGAGGAGGTCATACTCTGGTCACTAAATTCAGTCCCATTATTAACAATATTATAACCCAGGGCGCGGTTGGAAATGTTATTCGTACCATTGACATAAGCCACTGATCCTGTCATCCCGGTTGGTGCGAATATATATTGCTCAAGATAATCGGGAAAACTCAGGCCAGACAAGCGTTCAACGGTAAGTGCCAGTAAGACATATCCTCCATTACTATAATGGTAAGCAGAGCCAGGGGGGAAGTAGGTGCTATCTTGAGCGATTAATATTGTCAAAATATCAGCATCTCTAACGGGGATCGTAGCGGAATCAGGGATGAGGTCTTCATAATTTATGAGTCCAGATGTGTGATGAAGTAGTTGCCCATAGTTGATGGAATTCGCATAGTCAGGAAATTCGGGAAACACATCTTTGAGCCCAGTTGAAAATGTCAGCCTATTACTATCCATGAGCTGCAGAATCGCCATGGCAGTAAATTGCTTGGTGACTGAAGCCAACCTGAAGTTCGTCGTTGAAGAAACCTCGGTCTTTTGTTCTATGTTAGCCAGGCCATAATGACGTTCAAGCATGATTTCCCCCTTGTGGATTACCATCACGGCTGCTCCAGGTGAATCGTTTTGATAGGCCTGGAATAATAAATCAACCTGATCTGGAATTGTCTGCTTACAACCCAATAGGGTGATTAGGATATATATACCAATAAAACCCTTTTTAATCATGTCAGGACCCCATTCACTTTGATATTTGCATAGATATTACCATAATACTTTTTTTCAAATGCTGCAGAAAAGATCAGGCCTCTTTAATCAGCGACAATGACCGGAACACCAATAATCATAATTAGTAGGATAATCCATTTTGAGAGGTTCATCTCAAACCTGGTTGATTTCTCAACACCTACCCAAATACCAGTTATATCGTAGTAGCACTTTGCATATTGGTGTAAATCGTCTTTGGATTCAAATAGAGATTCCAGCATTTGGGGCGTTCTGAGGATTGAATGCTCTGCATCGTATGTGGCTCTGTCACACGGAGTTAAGGCGTTCGATTCAACACAATATATCGATATTGGAGAGATGATTAAGAGGGTAGTGACAGCATGGAAAAACAAATGGCGACAATTCATTAACATTGAATCCTCCTGAGGTACTTGAGATATCCTGATAATCTAAGTATCTAAAGCTGCAATCAAATATTCGAAGGCATAGTTGGATATATTGGGGAATAAAAAAAAGACCCCCGAAAATCAGGGGTCTTTTGTACACCAGCCAGGAGTCGAACCCGGAACCTTCTGGTCCGTAGCCAAACGCTCTATCCAATTGAGCTACTGGTGCATACTACTGATAATGAAATTACTCATCATCATAAATCCATTTTCTCAAACCAGTAGCGAAATTGCCTGTCACGTCGTAGCCGAAGGCGTAGACGGAAGCTACTGGTGCATTTAAAAGTAAAGATCGAAATCTTTACCAATTGTAGCGCGTAGGGGAGTCGAACCCCTGTTACCGGCGTGAGAGGCCAGCGTCCTAGACCACTAGACGAACGCGCCAAATTATGCTTTAATATCGAGTTTGCACTTACAATCGATACCAACGATCCCATTATTCTCACATTTAAAATGGAATCAAAAAACATTCAAATAACGTTGCCGGGGGAGGATTCGAACCCCCAATGAAGGAACCAGAGACCTTAGTGATACCATTTCACCACCCGGCAAAAAGCTTAAAGCGCGGCGAATATAAACAGCGGCCTAAGTCATGGCAATATTAT
>JABIFG010000230.1 GCA_018650795.1 Fidelibacterota bacterium | reverse complement strand
TTAAAGCCTAAAGAGAGGCCGTATAAGACCTATGAAAAGGGCAATGATCCGGGGTTTTGTGTTCAGATCACACCTAAGGGTAGAAAGGTGTTTTATCTGGCTTATACATTCGAAGGTAAAAAGCGATTCCATAACCTTGGCGCTTACTCTTCAGAGTTCACACTAGCGAAAGCAAGAGAAGCATGTAGGGCTGCACAGATACTGATTGATTCAGGTACCGACCCACAGGTAGAGCGTATCCGTGTTATTAAGAAGGAAGAGACAGAGCGAAAACGTATTGAGGCTAAAAAGAGAGCGGTTACTGTTAATGAGGTGTTGGACCATTACCTAACTACCCTAAGCGAGCAGACGGCACGGGAAGTGAATAACGTGTTCACAAATAGTCACTGTAATGTCAGGAAGCGTATCGGCAATATGAAACTCCGAGATGTTACCGATGACGAAATTGATGCGCTGTTGGATCTCCACATTAAGCGAGGAACCAACCGCAACGCAGGTAAGCTCTATGCCTTCATGAGATCGGCCTTTAATAAGGCCAAAATGAATAAGTCATTCAAGCTAAAAAAATGGCAGAACCCATTTGAGGATGTAGTTAAGCCAGCGAATACCAACAGCAATGCGCTTAACCGTGCATTGTCTGCGGTGGATATTAAATGGTTCCTAAATGAGCTGGATACATCACCAATGGATGAGGGGATTAAGAATGTGCTGCGTATTGTGCTTTACACCGGGCAACGGGTGGAGCAGGTAAGCCGAATGCAGTGGGCAGATATTGATCTGGATGGTGGTGTGTGGGATGTGCCACCCAGTGAGACGAAGATAGGCAAGAAAACAGGCGTAGGCCATGTTGTACCGCTAACAGATCCGGTGGTTAAGCTGCTGGGGACTATGCATAGAGAGGGGGCTTTTGTTTTTGCAGGATACAGAGAGGGGAAACCATTCAGTATTGGGGTGTTCAGTAAGAATCTCAAAACGATGATTGATGAGGTTGATGAGGTTGATGAGGTTGAACCATTCACACCACGAGACCTACGCCGCACGGTAACAACTCACATGAGCCGCCTCGGTATCCTCGCCGAGATACGCAACCGGATACAGGACCACTCTATAGCCGGGATAGAGGCCAAGCATTATGACCGGCACGACTATCTACCCGAGAAAAGAGCAGCTCTTGAGAAATGGGAGCGGGAGATTCAACGGATTATTGGAGAGCAGACTGAGGATAATGTGGTGGTATTGAGGGCTTAGTGAGCACAAGACTACACAACCGCCTCCCAACTACCATCCACATCACCCAGCAATACGCCCACAAGCTCTACACCAGCGCTGTCAGCAGCGATCTCAAGGGTGCCATCTAGCAGTGGTGTAGTACTTCCTGATTCCATAAACACCCATTCAGGATCAGGTGCGGGCAGTCCAACTACATGCTTGAGAATGACAACAGCATCAACTATGCCAACATTACCATCACTATCGAAATCAGCGGCTACAGCTTGGTAATCATTGAAGGTTTCAAGCCCAACGATCTGCTTTAGCACCATGATTGCATCTTGAAGGTTAACTGCACTGCCTGCATTAGCATCTGCAGTCAGAGTAGGCATTACAGTGGTTGCAGCATCTATTGCTAGGTTAGCTTGCCCACTACTATCCGTGTCGTAACCAGCCTGGATAGTAACTCCAGCGATTGGAGAAGTAGTTGAAGACCAGTGATTGACAGTAACCGCAATATCAGTATCTCCTGATCCCGTATGTCCTCCATTATCTGAGAAATCAGGTAGCCCAAAGTCAGTAATGTTGCCATCGTTATCTACTGTGATCTCACCACTGAAAACATCTTCTGGTATATCTGAGGAGGTTACTTTTGCTACTAGACCTTTGATGTTGCCATCATAGTTGACCCCCTTATTGTTGATAAGCACCCCCTCTCCTGTATACATTACACCGTCTTCAGACTCAACAAAGGAGAATGTGTCAGGAATTCCATTATCATCACTATCAAAGGAGCTAACGGTAGTCTGTGAAGAATGGGTAGTTTCATTTCCTAGATCATCCGTCTCAATCCACGTATTACTAAATAGGATTTCAGAAACTTTTCCAGTAGTAGCGTTTCTCTCTTGCCAGCTAATTGATATATTGCTCCCCCCATCATCAACAGTCAAAGGAGTCCCATCAATATCCCAACTAGTAAATTGGAGATAATGAAGAGCATTGGCGGTCCATTCTGTCGCGCTGTTCCAAGTAATACTATAGCCTCCTGTATCACTCGCTATGGTGCCATCTGACTCCTCCCATGACTCTTCATATACGATCTTATCAATGATCTCGTCACTGTTATTGTCGAGAAAAGTAAGCGTCTCGCTATCTGAGAGTACAGTTTCAAACAAGAATGGATCAGCGACTATATCTACATGCTTGGTAGCAGATGTTGTCGCTCCATCACCATCAGTGAGTGTAAAAACGGCATCCCACATCCCATCAACCTCACCCCAGTCATCCGAGAGGGTTGTTCTACCGCCATCACGCACACCAATGAATATATGCCCTAACAATACCTCATAAATATCGTTACTCAGGCCAGCCTCAAGGTTGATTTGAAGAGAATTGCCAAAGCCATCGTTGGCGGTATCTCTCGAACCAATATAGGTACCTTCACTGTTTGCATCTGCAGTGGCAATGGCATTCGTGAATGAAGAATAGGTTAAGTTACCATCGACATCATACTGATTCTGTCCATAGTAGGTCGCATCACTGTGGTAGTAGTAGTGCTTTACACTGCCATCCATGACGTAGGTAAAAACACCACTTTTAGTACTAACATCCACCATAAGTTGATCAGCAAATACAGTATCTGAGGAATCTAGTGCTGTTAGTGCAACTTCCAGCGTGCCTCCATTAGACATATCCACACCAGAGGTCTCAGGGACTAGCATTGCCATCTGGACCTCTTTTTCAGTGCCTGGCTCTACATTAGTGCCTGTTCCCTTGTACGCAATGATTCGACCCGTGAGATTATTGATCTCATCTACTTTGAGGATATCCTCTGAGACTTGTAAGGTTACGAGGCTGGCTTGAGGGGGAGTAATACCTGAGAAAGTAGCGGTAGAAGTAGACTCTACAGGTGAACTATTTATATATGAGTACGCTGAAGACTCAGCTCCATCTACAACTATTGCAGCCTGCTCAGACAACTCACCACTTTGCACAGAAACCAGTTCAACACCAAGCATGTAATTGCTGTAAAAATCATCATTACCAACAAGATTAATCCTTCCAGCACTCAGGTCGTTTACGATCCCCCAGCCAGCTTCAAGATCAAAGGTTGTTTCTGTACCATCAACTTCATAGTAATTGTTAGTCCATGCATCACCTGTAAGCACTTCCCATGACGTATCACCAGTACCAACATCCTCCGTATATATGCCTACATACATTGCAATGCCGTCACTTAAGGAGGGGTAACCGTCACCATTTGAAGGTGAGTATCCAACAGTAAGTCCCTTCCAGGTTGAGTCGGCGTTGAAGTCATACGGTAGAACGTTGTGCGTCCACCCCACGTAGGTCAATGAATTTAGATCAGATAGCCCACTGAGAGAAAACTCATTAAATAATTGAAGTGACGATAAGTCCATAATGGTGCCAGTGCTATTGCTAGCAGCTACAGCAGTGGTCGCCATACTGCCTATGCTCACCACAGTATCCTGAATATTTGTATAGCCCACCTCAACCGTTAAAGATGCTCCTTCATCTTCTTGAGTCAAAACAAAAGAGGCATCCGTTGCACCAGTAATCGCAGTATCCTCACGGTACCACTGGTAACTAAAAGAACTTAATTCATTAACATCTGTAAGTAACGAAGTGTTTACAGTGAGCGTTTCGTCTACCTCCGCGACACCATTAATACTGATAGAGTCAGAACGCAAGGTTTCACTTAATACAGACAACTCATAGTCACCACTGCCTCCTGATTTTGACAGATAGTACGTCCCAGATGCAGTCGGGGTTATCTCTTTTGGAGTTCCAGGACCATAGAGATTCTGAAAATAGTCGCTTTGACCTCCTGAACTATCATACAATCCGTAAAAATACCCATCAGAAACATCAAATTGATATGTATGATTTGCTATCAATTCAACAGCAAACCAATCCTCCTCGGTACTTTTATATGTGTTTCCAGTAACCGATGAATCGAGCGTGAGTTCTCCAGTAGTTGTGATATTTGCAGAGAAATCATCATTTATTTCAGATAGTGATAGCTGATAAGCGCCCTCTTGATAACCTTTAACTGACACATAGTAAGTATCAGTGGCAATTGGGATAGTCTCTGCTCCATTTCCAATTATTTCACCGACACTATTATATACTCCGTTTATGAACCCCTCATCACCAGTCAGATCAAACGTGTATATTTGATCAGCACTTAAATCAACAGAAAACCAATCAACATCATTATAATAATTTATCTCTCCAGTCGCCATGGAATCAAGGGATACAACCCCATTTGTATTCGAGTTATGGGTGAAATCATCGTCAACTTCTGAAAAAGTAAGTTGGTAATCGCTAAGACTTCTACTCCAGTTGCTACCTATAGAAACATAATATACGTCTGATTGATCAGGGACAACGACCACTGACTTGCCAGACAAAGATTCAACGAGTTCGCCTGTGCTATCATATAAACCTGTTAGCGATATAGATGAAGGGTGAGTTAGGTCAAATTGATATGCCTGATCAGCAATTAACTCAACAGAAATCCAGTCTACGTCATTAAGACTAATCTCCCCATCAACTGAAGAGTCGAGCATGACTGCACCAGTTGTATTAACATCCGACGAGTAGTCGTCATAGGTTTCTGTTATAGATAATTGGTAGGTACCTTGGCTACCATTATTAGATATGCCTTCACTACCATCACTTACAGATATATAATGAGTACCATCGGTTGCAGGAATAATAGAGTGAGCACTCGTAATATCCTCATTTTCACTGACAGTATTAATCCTATATAAATGATCAGCCAGCAACTGAACAGCAAACACGTCTTCATCACCTGTATAATTTATCTCTCCATCCACAGTAGAATCAACCAACAGTACACCGGTCGTATTTGTATCTGATGAGTAGTCATCATCAAGCTGAGCAAGAGCAATTTGGTAGGTGCCGATGTCATCATCAGCTCCATATACAGAAATATAGGCTGTATTCGAATCAACTAAGGATGAATTATTGTCAAGACTTCTAAGATTTAGACGAGTTCCATTAATGTTATATTTTTTATAAAAATAGATTTGGTCAGATTCAGTATCAAGAGAAAGCTGATAATACATACCATCAGTCAAATCTAGAGCGAACCAGTCCATATCATCTTCAAAATTAATCACTCCACTAACTGGACTATCAAGTGTAAGCAGTCCAGTAGTTAAAGTATCAGCTGTAAAATCATCATTCATTCTTATCACCTCTGATGTTAATAATTGGTATAGATCATACGTTATATATAGATATTATTGAATCACGCATGGTTTTTATCAAGCAACGCTAGGGTGGGGCTAGCATTGGTTCTACCCCTCCCAAAAAAAAGGGAGCACCTATTTGGATAGACATTTGATAGTCCTTAACAAAACATCCTGCTTTCTCAGAAAAGCGACGCGTATAGACACATTGAAACTACACTATTAACCCTACAAAATAAAATATAATATTTTTATAAGGATTAAACCTGTAACCTTGCGTGTGTCACCCCTTCCCCACCACCTTGAACCTACCCCCAATCGTTGGACAGAAAACGGGGGAAAATAAGACAATTTCCTGTGTTGTTTTCATGTGATTTCTTGAGGAAAAAATCACTCTGTAAGTATTAGTTGTAGTGCTGTTTTTTGTCAAGGATTTTCTCATA
>JABIFG010000031.1 GCA_018650795.1 Fidelibacterota bacterium | reverse complement strand
TGTTGTTCGGTTAGAGATAGATCTCTGTAGCTGAGCAATGTGTTTACTATATCGTACAATTCTTATATTACCAAACTCTTTTATGTTAATTTATATCGCAGTAGCAATCATTGTGTTGATGATCTGGACGGTGCTCTAGTGGAAGTGGGGAGAACCGATAATGTGCTACGCTGTCTCCCTGTTACTGTTGAGAGTCTAAAGCCATGAAGCTAGAAATTATTCCGGTTACGCCCCTGCAGCAAAATTGCTCGTTATTGACCTGTGAGGTCACCAATGAGGCGGTTCTGGTTGACCCCGGAGGTGATGCCGAAATCTTAAAAAGCCGCGTTGCTGAGCTACAGGTGAAACCAGTGAAGTTGCTGCTGACGCACGGCCACTTTGACCATGCGGGTGCTGCGGCAGAGCTGGCTGAATTCTGGGGTATTCCGGTTATAGGTCCCCATCAAGAGGATGAGTTTCTGCTGGAGTCGATTCCAGAGTGGAGCGCACAATACCAACTGGATGGTCGTAGTGTTACCCCTGACCAGTTGCTTAACCAAGGTGATGTGGTGCAGTTTGGGGAGCAGTCACTGGATGTGCATCACTGCCCTGGGCATACGCCGGGTCATGTGGTTTTTGTGCATACGGAGGCGCGTCTGGCATTTGTCGGAGACGTGCTATTTCAAGGTAGCATCGGGCGAAGTGATTTTCCGCGCGGTGACCATCAGCAGTTATTGGATTCGATCAACAATAAGCTGTTCCCTTTGGGGGATGATATAGAGTTTGTGCCGGGTCATGGCCCTATCTCTACCTTTGGGGTCGAGCGGCGCTCCAATCCGTTTATCAATTGATCCCTAAAATTCTTCTCGAATTTAGATCGAATAACCATCAGCTATGGTTTCCACTGAGAGTGAAGTTTATACTTACGAATATGAACACAAAAAACTTTGTATGGATGGTGCCGATGCTGATCGCATTGGTGGGCTGCGGTCAATCGGGCGAACTCTATCTGCCGGATAACCTCAAGGCGGAACAGTTAGAGCAGCAGGCAAATCAGGCGTCTACAGAAGCGCGAGCAGGGCAGTTGCGCAGTGAGGCAAGCCTCTTGCGCCAACGCCACCAGCAGGAGCAAGAGCTGCGTGCGCAGCTGGCCCAGCAAGAGGCGAGTGAGCAGACGTTGAGGGCAGCAGGTAAAACGGAAGCAGCCGATGAGGCGCTGAAACAGGTCAATCGTATTCGCTACGATCTGGGGCAGCTGATCCTGCAGCAGCAAACCAAGTAATTCAAGGAAGTCCAAACTCATGTATCCCTATATCGAAAGAAATGGGGGCTCCCTCTATGTGGAGTCTCTCTCCCTGCACTCATTGGCAAAGCAGTACGGAACCCCGCTGTTTGTCTACTCCGAAAATGCGATTCGCGATCAGTGGAGTGCCTACGAGTCTGGTTTTAGTGGGCAAGATCACCTGATCTGTTTCGCAGTTAAGGCCAACTCTAATCTGGCGGTGCTGGCGCTGTTGGCAAAGCTGGGGGCTGGTTTTGATATTGTCTCTGTGGGTGAGCTGGAACGTGTACTGAAGGCGGGCGGTGATGCGGGCAAGGTGGTCTTCTCTGGTGTTGGCAAGCGCCCGGACGAAATTCGTCGCGCTCTTGAGGTGGGTATTCGCTGCTTCAATATTGAATCTGAGGCGGAGCTGCAGCGGGTCAATGAAGTGGCAGCAGAGATAGGGATAAAGGCCCCCGTCTCTCTGCGTGTCAACCCTGATGTTGATGCGGGCACACACCCCTATATCTCGACGGGGCTGCGCTCGAATAAATTTGGTGTCACCATCGATGAGGCGCTGCGAGTCTATAAAGAGGCTGCACTGCTTCCTCATTTGGATGTCGTCGGTATTGACTGTCATATCGGCTCGCAACTGACGGAGCTGACCCCCTTTGAGGATGCGTTAGATCGCGTGCTACTGCTGATCGATCAGCTGGCCGAGGCGGGGATCAATCTGCACCATATCGATGTCGGTGGTGGCTTGGGGATCGACTACCAAGATGACAACCCACCCACGCCACAAGCCTATGTGCAGGCGGTCACCGCTAAGTTAGAGGGGCGCTCTCTTGAGATTATTATGGAGCCAGGGCGGGCGATGGTCGGCAATGCCGGAGTGATGTTGACCACCGTTGAGTTCCTGAAGCAGGGAGAAGAGAAGAATTTCTGTATTGTTGATGGGGCGATGAATGACCTGATTCGCCCAGCGCTCTATAGTGCCTGGCAGAATATTGTACCGGTAGAGATGCGCAGTGAGGGTGAGGCGACAACCTATGATGTGGTTGGCCCGATCTGTGAGACGGGAGACTTTCTGGGTAAGGAGCGGGCGTTGAATGTGCAGTCGGGTGACTGCCTTGCGGTACTCTCTTCAGGGGCCTACGGTTTTGTGATGAGCTCCACTTACAACTCTCGTCCTCGCGCGGCAGAGGTGATGGTGCGTGGTGACCAGCAGTGGTTGGTACGTGAGCGTGAAACCATCGAGTCCCTCTATGCGGGCGAGAAGATCCCAGAATAAGTGGATATGAGTAAATCGATATGAGTAGGTCAATATGAGCAGGGTACGATTCACCAAAATGCACGGGCTGGGAAATGACTTCGTGGTCATTGATGCCGTCACCGAACCGTTTGAGCCGACCACCGAGCAGGTGCGCTCTCTTGCAGACCGTAAATTCGGTGTGGGCTGTGACCAGCTGCTGCTGGTCGAGCCGCCACGCAATGAAGAGACCGACTTCCGTTACCGTATCTGGAATGCGGATGGTGGCGAGGTCGAGCAGTGTGGCAATGGCGCACGCTGCTTTGCGCGCTTTGTCCATGATAAAGGGTTGAGCGAAAAAGAGCAGGTGGCGGTTGAGACAGCCAGCGGCACTATCCTCTTGAAGAGAGAGCCCAACGGCTGGGTTACGGTCAATATGGGGGCTCCGGTTCTTGAGCCGCAGGCGATCCCCTTTACTGCGGATGCGCAGGCGCAACAGTATAGTTTGGATGTGGAAGGTGAAACCCACTCTGTCGGCGCGGTATCGATGGGTAATCCTCATGTGGTGGTGACCGTCGATAAGCTCACCGATGAAGTGGTTGAGCAGTTGGGCCCTAAACTGGAGTCTCACCCCCGTTTTCCACAGCGGGTGAATGCTGGGTTTATGCAGATTATGAGCCGCTCTGAGATTAAACTGCGTGTCTATGAACGGGGCGCAGGAGAGACCTTGGCTTGTGGTACAGGAACTTGTGCCGCAGTGGTTGCAGGTATTCTGCAGGGTAAGTTGGATCATGAGGTGAAGGCGACCCTGTTGGGTGGTGAACTCTCTATCCGT
>JABIFG010000229.1 GCA_018650795.1 Fidelibacterota bacterium | reverse complement strand
TCGCCTCAATGATCAGTTGGGAATCAATATGTTTTGGTAAAGGTAATTGAACGAGAATACCATGAACATTATCATCTTCATTAAGATCTTTAACACCCTGCAATAACTCAGTTTGAGAGGTATTTTCATCCAACCTGAGCACCTGAGAATTAAATCCCAACTTACCACTCTGACGCTCTTTGGAATGCACATAAACCTGGGATGCCGGATCTTCACCAACCAATACAGCAGTTAGACCTGGGGTGATCCCCTTTTCTTTAAGTTTTGCAATCCGATCCTTAAGATCAGATTTGACGGCCAGAGAAACTTCCTTGCCACTTAAAATGAGAGGACTATTTGGCAAGAGCCGTACTCCTGGATTCCCTAATCACTACCACTTTGATCTGACCAGGATAAGTCATTTCAGCTTCAATGCGACCGGCGATATCCATGCTCAAGGATTGGGCCTTGTTGTCATCGATTTTATCACTTTCAACCATGACTCTCACTTCACGACCAGCCTGGATAGCATACGATTTTGAAACGCCCTCAAATCCGGTGGCAATGCCTTCAAGATTTCTCAGTCGTTTGATATAACTCTCCAAAGTATCACCACGGGCGCCGCGGCGTGATCCACTAATGGAATCTGCTGATTGTACCAAGGCTGAGATAGGACCGGTCATGGGGACTTCTTCATGGTGAGATTCAATGGCATTAACGACAGCATCTGGCTCACCATATTTGCGGGCATATTCACCACCAATCAAGGCATGGGTACCATCCGTATTCCGATCGATAGCTTTGCCCAGATCATGGAGAAACCCAGCTCGTCGGGCCAGGACACCATCAATACCAAGCTCAGCCGCCATAAGACCAGTTAACCAGCCTACTTCAATACTATGTTTCAGAATGTTCTGCCCATAGCTGGTACGGTATTTAAGACGACCAATTAGCTTCATGATTTGAGCATGGAAAGCTGGCAAGTGTAATTCAGCCAAAGCCTCCTCAGCCGCAACCCGCATTTCTTCATCTACATCAGCAGTCGCCTTGGTGATCATTTCTTCAATACGGGCAGGGTGAATACGACCATCCTGAACCAGATTTGTGAGAGCCACACGAGCAATTTCTCGACGGACAGGATCAAATCCAGAGAGCACAACTGCTTCTGGAGTATCATCAACGATGAGCTCAACACCTGTGAGCTGTTCAAAGGTACGTATATTTCGTCCCTCTCGACCAATGACACGTCCCTTCATCTGATCAGAGGGTAATTCAACAACCGATACTGTAGATTCTGCAGTGTGATCAGCAGCCGATCTCTGTATGGCGGATATGACAATTTTATTGGCTTCTTTAGTCGCAGTGGAAACTGCCGCTTCACGGATTTGTTTCGCCACTTGGGCAGCCTCAGCCTGGGCAACTTCTTTTAAATTCTCTATGAGCGTACTTTTTGCCTCTTCCTGCGTCATGCGGGCGATACGCTCTAATTTTTCATTCTCTTGCTTTACTATATCTCCAAGGCGCTGTTTTTCAGCTTCAGCTTCGTTGAGCGATTGAGACACCTGAGCTTCCACTTTGCGAATCTCAACTTCTTTTCTATCCAGAGCTTCTGACTTGTTATCAAGCTTGTTCTCTCGATTGGAAATATTTTTCTGAGATTCCCGAACTTCCACCAGTTTTAACTGGGCATCTTCTTCAGCCTTCTTAATGATTTGCATCGATTCATCTCTGGCTTCGAGCTCCTTCTCCTTCTTGATGGCAACAGCATCTTTCTCAGCCGTGGCAAGGATTTGCTCGGCCAGCATACCGGCATTTTTAGCATTTTGTTTAAAGGAGTATGATACGAGTGGGATTGCGATACCGAACCCCATGATGACAGCTATTATGGGCAGGAATTGAGTTAAATCCATAGGTTTCACCTTTCATATTAGAATGAAGACCTCTTGGAATATTTATGCCTGTAAACAGGAGATCGGTGCGGACACACCGTTATAGGGAATTCTAAACCTAAGTGCTAAGTGTTTCGTCAATGAGCTCGGTGAGCGCTTGTACACGCTCCTCGAATCGATTTGCTAACTTTTCATTCTCTTGACGAGCTGAAAATAACTCATCAGTAATGTTCATACCAGCCAGGATGGCTATCTTCCCCTCAGCCGAAGCAGTATTGGGACCATCGTCAACTTCTCTCATTTTCATATCGACGTAATTAGCGACACCACTGATATAGCTGGAATCTGCCTTACCCTTGATTGTGTAAGACTTCCCATATATCGTAACTTGAACCGTATTGTTATCAGTAATATTCATTGCGTCGTTCACTTATTCATTCACCAGGTTGAATTCGCGTCATAAAAGTTCCAACTCCGCATCGATCATATCAATCATGCTATTTAACTTACTGCGGACAGCGGTCTTATTTCCAAGTCCACCATCTGCAGATCGTTCTATGATCTGATTACGAAGTGATAGGTTTTCTTTTTTTAGTAAACTCACATGAGCAACCAGCAATCTTACCTTGTCTTCAAACTTACTCAGGACGTCATTGATCACTAGATTGCCTCTCTTAATGTGGCGTTGTACGCGTCTTCCAAACCTTTGAGAATCCTTCGGAAATCTTTGTCGATTTCTTTTTCAGTAAGGGTCCTCGTCTTATTCTGAAAAACCAGACGAAATGTAAGACTTTTTTTGCCACTTGCAATAGATTTTCCTTCATAGATATCGTATAAACGACTATATACTAAGGACTTACCAGCATTTTTCTGAATGGTCTCATT
>JABIFG010000228.1 GCA_018650795.1 Fidelibacterota bacterium | reverse complement strand
GCGGACGATTTCCATTTTTCAATAAACTCTGGTATGCTCAAGGCATCCTCTATGCGATAGTCCCCTATCGCTGTTCTTTTCAATTCTTTTACATGTGCCAAGGTACCCAGCTTGCGGGCTATATCTTCGGCTAATACTCTGATATAGGTACCCCGTCCGCATCTAACACAAATATTTATTTGATCGCTAGTCCATGATTTGAGCTCGATGTCATATATCATGATCATGGATGGCTTGCGCTCCACAACCTTGCCCTTGCGAGCTAACTTGTACAATGTCTGGCCATCAACCTTCTTGGCAGAATACATAGGAGGTATTTGCTCAGTTTCACCTTTGAATTCAGCCAGGGCTTCCATGATCATCGCATCTGATAACTTGGGAACGGGTGCTGACTCAACCACGGTTCCAGTACGATCACCTGTGTCAGTCTGATTTCCTAAAAGAATCTCAGCATCATAGGTTTTAGGCATATCCATAAACTCATTTTGACGTTTGGTATTTTTACCAGTTAAAACGATAAGAACACCAGTTGCAAAGGGATCCAAGGTGCCGGCATGTCCGACCTTCTTGATCCTGGTAGTGTAGCGGATTTTACGCACCACATCAAAGCTGGTCCAGTCCATAGGTTTATTAATATTGATGATATGCTCGGGGTTGATCATAAATCTTTCATCACCCGATTCATCTTGTCAGCGTAACCAAGTGAGTCATCAATAAAGAACTTTAACTCCGGTACATATTTAAGCGGCACTTCCTTACCAACGTGAAAACGGACGCGACCATTATGTTGTTCCAGGGTTTTAAAGGTAAAGGCCACATCTTGTTCATTTCCATAGATGGAGAAATAGACGTAAGAAATCTTTAAATCGGGAGTCATTTTCGCTTTGGTAACGGATACAAACCCTGGTGTAACATTTGCCAGGTTTAGTATCAAATATTCTGCTACTGCTGCCCTGATGGCTTCGGCGACCCTTTGTTGTCTTGCAATACCCATTTACTTCTCTTTATCCAGGGGTCACTTTTTCTTCGCAGAAGATTCCAATTTGCGCTTGATAATTTCTTCCGAGTAGAATTCCATAACATCACCGACTTTAATTTTGCTAAAGTCCTTCAGAGAAATTCCACATTCATTGCCTTCCATGACTTCCTTGACTTCATCCTTAAAGCGTTTGAGTGCATTCAACTCACCGTTGAACAACGTTTCACCTTCACGGATGAGTCGAACCTTGGCGTTCCGGCGTACGACGCCCTCTGTCACCATAGATCCTGCAATGATACCAATTTTTGGAATTTTGAAAAGGTCAGTGACTTCTGCTTTTCCGATTTCATTCTCAACAACATCTGGTTCCAGCAGACCTTCCAAGGCCTGATAGACATCATCTACTGCAGCGTAGATGACATCATAAAAACGTATTTCCACATCGTCAGCCTTGGCCAGAAGTTTGGCATTACTATCGGCAGTGACATTGAAACCAACGATTATGGCATCAGAGGCAGCTGCCAGTAAGACATCAGACTCTTTGATCATACCAATACCACGGTGAATAATGCGTACTGCAACCTCACTGGTGGACATTTTCATAAATGAATCAGCGAGTGCTTCTATGGAGCCATCCACATCACCTTTAATGAGGAGAGGAACTTCTTTTACCTTTCCTTCAGAGATTTGGAGAGAAATTTGATCCAGTGTCGTATGACGCATACGTTTGAAATCTTGTTCTCTACGCAGGGAACGACGCTGTGTACTAACATCACGCGCTTCTTTATCATTCTTCATGACGACGAGATTATCACCTGCACGAGGAACATCACTAAAGCCAAGAATCTCTACAGGAGTAGAAGGGCCAGCACTTTTTATTCTTTTGCCATGATCATCTTTCAGGGCACGAACACGACCAGAGTAATCTCCACAGACAAAGGGATCTCCAATCTTTATGGTTCCCCTGTTCACCAGAACGGTTGCCAGAGCACCAACACCCTTATCCAATTTCGATTCAACCACAATTCCACGGGCTTTACCAGCAGGGTTGGCCTTTAATTCAAGAACCTCAGATTCAAGTACAACAGTTTCAAGTAATTCATCGACATTGGTTCCCAGTTTGGCCGAAATTTCAACATCGGGGTATTTACCACCCCAGCTTTCAACCAACATATCACGTTCTGAAAGCTCTCTGCGAACACGCTCAGCGTCGGCACCCTGTACATCCATCTTATTGATGGCAAATACAATGGGGACACCGGCTGCCTTGGCATGGTCAATGGCTTCGATGGTTTGTGGCATCACAGCATCATCAGCGGCGACAATAATTATAACTATATCTGTAACTTGAGCTCCACGTGCACGCATAGCTGTAAAAGCCTCGTGACCAGGTGTGTCCAGGAATGTGATAAGCTTATCATCACCCACACCAACTGAGTAAGCACCGATATGCTGGGTAATACCTCCAGCTTCGCCGGCGATAACGTTGGCTTCACGGATATAATCCAATAATGATGTTTTTCCATGATCGACATGACCCATAATGGTTACTACAGGCGGACGCGGCTCAAGAGCAGCTTCGTCAACCTCTTCATGGGCAATTTCTTCATCCATTGTTGTGACCGTATTGTCTTCAAAGACCACGGCAACTTCAAATTCTTCGGCAAGGAGCTCGATAGTATCTTTATCAATCCTCTGATTGATGGTCACCATCATGCCCATATCCATACATTTGCTAATGATATCGGCTACATCAATTTCAATGAGATCAGCAAAATCGTGGACGGAGACAAACTCAGAGACACGATAGGCTTGATCTTCAAGTGTCTCTTCCGGTCTTCCATCGCGGCGACGTTTACGCTTCTTAGCAGTATCGAGAGAAGTCATCACCTTCTTAATAGAGGCATCAACTTCCTTCTGATCAAAAGTACGACGTTTTTTGGCAGGTTTACCTCTACCCTTGGGGGCAGTAGCTTTAACAACATGCTTAATTTTTCGTTCAATTTTCTTGGCGATAATTTTATCTGTTGTGGATGCTTCAGTAGTTTTATTAGAATCTTCACCAGGACGTAGAATGGTTGGCTTGGCAGCCTTCTTAGCACTCTTCTGTCTTTCCAACTCATCGCGTTCTTTGGTTGCTTGCGCTTCTGCTAATTTGCGATTTTCTTCTTCTTCAATCTCGCGTTTGGCTTGGGCTATAGCTTCTACTCTGTCTTCTTCTGCCTTGCGTTTAGCGTCTTCTATTTCCTGACGGCGCTGTTCTTCGGCATCCCGTCTTGAACGGTCTTCTTCCTCGCGGGCTGATTTTTCTTCTTCAGCCTTGCGAATGCGTTCTTCTTCCTCAACCCGACGTTGTTCTTCAAGCGCTTTCCGGTCAATCTCCTTCTGATCCTGTTCAATTTGGTAGAGATCAGAAGCAAAATTTTTAAGAATGAGATTGTGAGTTTCTTCATCTACAGGACTCATATGATTGGTTACATCAAGTCCCTGATCCTTGAGAAAAGTTACAATCTCACTATGAGAGATATTTATCTGCTTCGCAATTTGATATATTCGTTTCGGTTTACTCAATCGTTCCTCTTTCCTCATCCCTCTTTAAGCAGAAACACCTCAGCCCTGCAAACCCAGGATTGTCTATAACTGTTTCCAGTAGCAGATACCTAAGCTTTTTCCTCACCGGCACCATCGTCAACTTCAACGACTTCTTCGATGACTTCAACTTTAACTTCTACTTTTTCCATCAATGCTGTCATAAACTCATCAAGGGTTTTCTCACCGAGGCCTTTGAAGCTTAGTAATGCGTCCTTGCTGGTATTCACAACTTCATTTACTGTATCAATACCATTTTCAGCGAGAATTGAAACCACGCGCTTGGGTAGTCCTTCAACTTCTTCAAGGAATACCTCGACGACAACTGGGCCTTCTACTTCACTGCGAGATTTAGCATCAATCTCAAACCCGGTAACTTTTGAAGCGAGACGAACATTCTGTCCATTCTTTCCAATAGCGATGGAAATATCTTCAGCTTCAAAAAGGGCTAGCGCTCTATGTTTTTCATAATCAATAGTCACTCGATATGGTTTTGCCGGTGAGAGTGCACGGGTTACCAACAATTGAGGCTCAGATGTATAATTGATAATATCAATTTTCTCACCATTCAGTTCTCGAACAATAACCTGAATACGGCTACCCTTCATACCTACACAGGCACCCACAGCGTCAATACGTTTGTCATGAGATTCGACGATAATCTTGGTACGATCACCAGGCTCACGGGAAAGCGTCCTGATGTCAATGATAGCATCTTCAATCTCTGGCACTTCGTTTTTAAATAATTTGTGTAAGAAACTTGGGTCAGCACGTGAAATGATAATTTCGGGACCTCGTTTATCAGAGCGAACCTCTTTGATGATGGCACGAACACTGTCACCACGACGATAACGTTCGCTATAAATCTGCTCCTCACGAGGCATTTTCAATTCTGCTTTGTCAATGTTCACAAAGAGAGCATCACGTCGAATTTGATGAATCTCACCAATGATGATTTCACCTACACGACTTGAGTAATCACGATAGATCTGATCGCGTTCAAATTCCTGAATTTTCTGAGCCATAACGTGACGGGCAAAGGTAATCAGACGGCGGCCAAAGGTAGCAGGATCCACAACATCAATAAAGGGATCGCCAATCTCAAGGTCAGGAGCGATTTCCTGGGCCGTCTTGATATCTACTTCAAAATCGGGATCGTCAACGACTTCAACGACCTCTTTTTCCTGGTAGATCTCAATCTCACCCTTATCCATATTGACAATCACATCAAAGTTGTCAACGTTTCCGTATTTCTTCTGAATCAAAGCCTCAAAGATTTCTTTAATGATATCGGCCAATTCCTTGCGGTCGATGTCTTTATCCTTTGCCAGCTGGATAAACGATTCAATGATAATTTTACTGATCAAGGGGTCAATCCTCCTTCTACCATCGCATATTTACTTTGCCTTGAATGACATCAAGCATATCCAGACTGATTTCTTCGTCCTTTACCTTTACAGTAAGTGATTCATCAGTGGCTGCTACGATCTCGCCATCCAGGGGGTTTTGCACCGCTTCAGAGCGATGTTCAATTTTCATAGAGTGCCCAGCCAACCTGTTAAAGTGACGGGCCAATTTTACCGGGAAACTCGCACCGGGTGAGGTGACTTCGACAGAAACCTTCTCAATATCTAATCCGGGGAGTATAAGATTATTATGAATCGATCGATTAATACGAGCCAATTGGTCGATGGTGATACCGGAATCACTGTCACACTTTGCAATGAGCTGGAATCCACCTCGCGATGCATTCATTGTTGCATCAACGAGGAATAAATCCTCAGCACCTTCAAAGCAATGCTCTATTCCGGCTATTATTTCTTCATCGGTCCAATTCACTTCGCGTCTTCATACCTTTTACAAATAAACAAAGTGGGTCATTCAACCCACTTTGCGGGCGAAATATATTCGGGGAGAACCCTGTTTGCAAGTTCAATAATTGCAATTATTTCTCCAGCACTTTGCCTTCTAAATATTTTACCTGTTCCAGAAATTTTCCTGTCGGTTTTTCACTTAGAAGTTCAGCCACAATATTTTCGGCCTGAACAACATTTCCTGCTGATACATATGCATATCCAGCCTGAAGTGTTGCATATTCAGAAACGATACCCGCTCCCATAGCACCAACCTCGCTATAAAGTGAAGCAGCATCACCATAATTGGCTTCTTTTTCGTTGATAAAAGCCAGTTTCAATTTTCCAGCAACTTTAAGCTGCTTGTCGGAGCTATTTGCCAGTACGGTAAATAAATCCCTGGCTCCACTTAAATCATCAGCATCCAACCTGGCTACGCCCAACTGGTAGGTCGCTTGCGAGATGACACTATTGTCACCATATTGATCCACAACACGTTCCAATTCAGCAAGAACATTGTCATCCACTCCACCAACAGCAGCCAGAGTGGCTTTTGTATTGGCCAGCATGGCTTCATTGCGAGTGGCGGCCTGGTTGTTCATCCAACCCCAACCCAAGATGATGACAGCAACAACAGCAATAGCTCCCGTCATGATCTGTTTGCTATTTTCCTCGTAAAATTCTTTCCCCTTTTCGAGGGTATCCAGCAATGGATCGTGCTTTAATTCTTTTTTAGTTAGTTTCTTCTTTGGTGTCAACATTGGATATCAGATCCCTTCAAAATTACTATTCTCAATAATGAACCCTGGCTCACTCCCCATGGGTAATTTTCGTACCCCTGAGGTGATTCGAACACCTGACCTACGCTTTAGGAAAGCGTTGCTCTATCCTGCTGAGCTACAGGGGCATCATGGTTTAAAAAAGCACGGCAATATAAACGAGCAACCAAGGGCACAAAAGGGATTTACTGGTAAAGATTAAACTCTTCTAAACAAATAAAAAGACCGGTAAAAACCGGCCTTTTATTAATATTCCGTTCGCATCAGTGATCAGGTTCTGATCTCCAGACCTCCAAATGCTACCGTGCAATTTAGGGTGATATTTACAGCATCTTCAGCTCCACCTTTGGATTTATCTTCTATCCCTCCAAAAATGGGCGTTCCTGAAACAATGACATTCCAATCCTTCGGTACTCTGATCTCTGCCCCACCGAACAGCGCTGTGACATTTACAACACAGCCTGAATCAATAGCTTTGGCCTCGGTTAGATCGATCTCTACTCCCCCAAAGAGAGCCATTATGTTGGCGCCCTTAAAGGACTGGGAGTGAATTTGCTTCTCAACGCCACCAAATATGGCAGTTGCGTTTACAAAATCATCATCATTGGATGAAACTGTTGAAAATGTTAGACCGGGCTTGCCCTTTGATTTCAATAGCATGGAAACACCCACATAGAGAATCGCCAGTGGCCAGAGTTTGAAGATGCTGCCCCAGTTTATAAAATCAAGTGTTGCCGATAGGAGAATGAGACCAACGATAAATAAAATTGAGCCATTCCTACGGTCATCACTTTTCAGCTTTAAAAATCCAGCTACAATCAGGATTAAGGGCCACCAGCCACTAAGGAAGTGACCTAAATGCATAATGTTTAAACTTTGTAACAAGAATATGGCACCAACGGCGATGATCGCGATGGCAATCCATGATTGTTGGTTACTTTTTCCAGGTAACTTTTCAGTCATATTATTCAACTCCTATATTCATCTAATAATGATTGCCAAAAATACGCTCAAAAGCTGTTTTAGCCCAAAGGTATTTTAAGCGAAACCATAAAATTTGATCCCGACCCCTGATATTTCAATAAAGTATTAGCCCCATCATCCAAGTTTTCAAACCGATTCAGCTCTGTATTAGTGATGGACCATGCAACTATTGATCCCATAATTGCACCAGTCAAAATATCTGATAAATAATGCATGTCCCCTGCTACACGCAAATATGCTGTCAATGCTGCAGCCCCCATAAGAGTAGACCAGATCGTCGATTTATAATTAGGGTAGCTACGACTCAAAATCATGGCATTGGCTACAACCTGGGAGAAAGCAACACTACTGTGCCCGCTATAAAATGAAGTAAAATCTCTGGATTCCTCTGAAACCCGGGTTCCATAATAATGATAAGGTCGTTCCCTCGCTGTGGTGATCTTAACGATATTTGTTATAATATTATTGGCAGCAAAAACGCGGGCATTGATCAGGAAAGACAGATTAGAATCTTCAGCTAAAACAGGTCCCCACACGAGACTTGACATGCTCACCCCGTAGAGTAGACGATCACTCCAGATTCTGGCATTGTCTTGTTTATCAGCACCAGCCCAAAGTTTATCACGCATGTATCCGTCAATTGAATTGGGTTTGCTAAACCGTGGTATATCGGGGACAAAATGTGACTTTCCAAAGAGTTCAAGCCCCAGAGCTAAGCCCATCCCTGAACCGGTAATGAGCCAATCCCTTTTGGATATCTCCTGGGACTGAAGTTGCTGAACCTGCGTTATCAGTACAAGGCATATGAATAGGACATTGCTGCGGATATTGATTCTTATAGCTCCATCGTTCAGTATTTGTGAATGCTCATTTTAACAGTACATCCATCATAATTTTATGACCACCAGTAAGCATACTCTCATCAAACATCAGTGCACCACTCAGGCTCGATTGACATTCACATTTTTGTTGATGATCATGATTGATGATGGTGTATTTTAGTAATTCCAGAGCACTTTCCAAACTTTCACTGTATCTTTTAAGTATCTGTGGTACAGTAGCATACTGGCTTGCATCATCCATCCAGCAGTCATAGTCTGTGGGTATGGCAACGCTTGAGTAACACATCTGTGCTTCCCTGGCTAGGAAGACCTCAGGGATATTGGTCATGCCGACCAGATCACAGCCAGCGGCATCTCTCAAGAAGAAACTCTCTGCTCGGGTTCCAAGCCTTGGTCCATCAACACAGCCATAGGTTAGATCATTATGAATAGGCAAGCCCAGAGTTTGACCCGATTGATATATTTGATTACGTAGCGTGCTGCAAATCGGCTCTGCCGTTGTGATGTGTGCCACTAGACCATCACCAAAAAAACTTTTGGTCCGACCATCCTTTACAAAATCGAAATACTGTGACGGTAGAGCAAATTCCCCAGGTTTAATTGCTTCCCTCAGACTCCCAGTTGCTGAAAAAGAGATGACTCTTTTTACACCGACAGATTTGAGAGCCCATATATTTGCCCGATAGTTTATTTCTGATGGTAATAGTTGATGAGATTCTCCATGGCGCGGTAAGAATACAATATCCTCATTTCCAATTTTTCCAAATGAAAGCTTGGCGGAGGGTTCCCCAAAAGGTGTTCCCACAATTCTGGTATCAAGAACTTCCATCCAATCAACCTTGTATAAGCCAGTTCCACCGATTATCCCCAGCATCAATTATTCTCCCACTATTCAGAATAGAAAGTTAAGCTTAATCCACTTGTTTAATCTAATCTTGAAATGATGGAGTAGTATCTTTTTCAACACCAGAGGGGTTTTGCGCCTAGTTTAAATGAGTCGCTGAAGACATTGAGGATAAGCGAGAGTGGAATGTTTCTGCAGAGAAGGATCCCAGAAACCAGAGCTTATTGTTCACCCAGATAGAGGGTGTTATCCCCCCTATTGTTTGACGATTGTCTGCACTTTCAGCAATATCCACAACATTCAGAGTCATATCCGGAAACTGGTCACGACTTAGTAATAGAGATTTTAAGGTCTCGTAGCTGAAGTTACAACCATCACGAATAATGATTTCAACTTTGATTTGATCCTGTTCAGCGTTGGCTTTTTCCATGACTGAAACTAGGTGGGCACATCAAGATGGACTGTCATATTGCTGACATGTCCATGGAATTGTTTTACGGTTCAGGATTCAAGTTGGTCGAGGTCACCCTTTAGGTGTAAGAATCTTCTGGAAAACTTTATAACATCACGCTCAGCCAGTTCGTTAAGGACCTGATTTACGGTCTGCCTGGCCGTAGCCGTGAGGTCTGCAATTTCCTGATGAGTAAGAAATGGTCGTACCATCCACCCGTCCACCATCTTCTTCCCAAAGGTTTCCACATATCTATGCAAAAACGAAGTGATGCGTTGACTGGCATTTTTAAAGACCAGATCTTCAACATGTGCCTGGATTTTGCGTAAACGCCAACCAATAAATTTATTTACACTCATGGTCAATTTGGAACTTTTTTCCATGAGATCCTGAAAATCACGTTTATCAATGGCACAGACAACTGCATCCTCAACAACTTCAGCGATATTATCGTGAGTATCCTGACCTAAGATGGCACTTTCCCCGAATATTTCCCCTGGTCCCAGAAGTTGTAGTGTAGTGGTTTTACCATCTTCAGATAGCCGGTATATCTTTATTTTTCCCATTTTGAGAAAATAAATGGTATTAGATGCATCTTCTGGGAAATAGATAATTTCCTTTTTAGAATTGCTCTGCATACTTGTATTTTGCTCGAGCTCCTTCATCATCTTGGGGCTCATCCCTTCAAGCATATTGAAATTTTGCAAATACCATAATTTAGTTTTTTCAGCCATAATTTATATATCTCCTATATTAAAAAGGAATCAAAGCAACTTTGAGTTACAATCCATTACAATATTGTCAGATTCAACAATTTGATTCCTGTCAGGTTATATAATAGTTGAGCGACTTATTTATTCAAGCGGATAGTTGACCAATAAGAGACGGCTCCAATATGGGAGCCGTCTCTTTTATATGTATTTTATCTGTTCTGCTTAGCTGAGGGGTTCAAACCTCGCCTGGAAAAACCGGAGATATTCGGGCTCATAAGTGAACTGAAGCCCAGTGATCTTAGCTCTACGCTCATAGACATCAGCGATTGACTCGGCAACTACATCCATATGAGCTTGGGTATAAACGCGACGTGGGATAGTGAGGCGAACCAATTCCAGCTTAGGACGATTATGATCGCCGGTATCTTTATTCCTACCACCTGAGATAATGCCACGTTCCATGCTGCGAACACCACTTTCAACATAAATTTCTGCTGCAAGAGTCTGTGCTGGAAATACATCCTGAGATAGATGGGGCAAAAACTTCTTGGCGTCTAAAAAGACACCATGACTACCAACAGGTCGAACGATAGGGATACCATAGCCAATGAGTTTATCACCTAGATACTCAGTTTGGCCAACACGGGCGCGCATATGGTCATCCTGTACCGACTCCTTAATACCGATTGACAAAGCCTCCATGTCGCGACCTGCCATACCACCATATGTGTGTAGACCTTCATAAACAACGACCATGTTCTGAGCTTGACGATAGACATCCTCATTATTTGTAGCCATGAAGCCACCAATATTAACCAGCGGATCTTTTTTAGCGCTCATCGTGGCATGGTCAGTCAGCGAGCATATTTCAAAAACGATTTCCTGTACAGTCTTCTCAGCATATCCTGCTTCACGTTCTTTAATAAACCAGGCGTTCTCTGCGACTCGAGTCATGTCATGTACGATATCGATACCGTGTTTCGTGGTATATTCGCGCAACTCTTTAATATTCTGAAGTGAGATGGGTTGCCCACCGGCCATATTGACTGCTGTAGCGATACAGATATATGGAATTTTATCAGCGCCTACTTTTTTAACCAGATCATCTAATTTCTTCAGGTCAACATTGCCTTTAAAGGGATGCTCACTTTCTGTATCGTGGGCTTCATCAATGATTACATCAACAAAGGTACCACCGGCAAGTTCCTGATGCAGCCGGGTTGTTGTGAAATACATGTTGCCTGGTATATAATCACCATCCTTGATGAGAATTTGTGACATCATATGTTCTGCTGCTCGTCCCTGGTGCGTAGGGATGATGTATTTGTATGAGTAAAAATCCTGGATGGTTTTTTCCAGGTTATAAAAATTGCGGCTTCCAGCATATGATTCGTCTCCGAGCATCATTCCTGCCCATTGACGATCACTCATGGCATTGGTACCACTATCTGTGAGCAGATCGATGTATACATCCTCTGATCTCAGTAAAAATGTGTTATATCCAGCATCCTCGATAGCCTTGACGCGATCTTCTCTAGAGGTCATCGTCAAGTGTTCGACCATTTTAATTTTCCAGGGTTCTGCCCAGGATTTTCTGTAGGTCATGTTAATTCTCCATCCATAAAACGTGTGAAATCTGTTGTTGTACGATATGCCCTGAGCAAGTCACTTAGTGACTGTACCCACCATTTCGTAATCAGAACCGCATTAAGGGATAGTTTCTTAACTCGGCTCAGTAAAGAACCAAGCAAGAAGCGTTCCACGTTTTCAGGGGATTAGAAATAAGGAGACACCTCTGAAAACAATATCATTCCCAGAGGTGTCGGAGTCGGTAAGGATAAATTAAGTGGTTTAGAGTACTGCGAAATCTGGTGCTGCAATTGGAAAGGGGATGCTGATAGTGGCATCATCTAAATAGAGCATATAGATTGAGCTGGCGGATATAGTTTCCCGTTTCAAAGTCTTTCCTGTAAAATATTGGATGCTATCTGCCCCAACATCAAGTATGATACTGGGAATACGTGTCCCATCATTTAACTCTATGACATCAACTAAGTCATTCGGATCCCTTCCTTTTAATATTGAATGTAAATTGATATCCATATTGGTCTCCAGGTATTGGACATTGCTTCGAAGGATTAATTGCATAGAAGCATCCCCATTGCTCTGAAAGTAGTAATAGGCCTCGTCGGAAAAAATCAGCCTCCCCTCTATTGACTCTTGATTAAACTCAACGAAATTTATTGACATGTCTTCAGTATTGTCATCATCTATGTAATCAAGATTAGCAGACTTTGCTGAAGCAGTTGAAACAATGAGTACTATTGATATGATGATTCTTGCTATACTCATGATTGCTTCCCTTCAAAAGACATCTGCGTCTTGATTGGAAACATGTTAGCACATTGAAGCCCACCCCTCAATCAGGCGGAACCTATAGTTTTGGGGGGATTTACCCTAGATACACGGAAGAATATGATAGAAATTCGATTTTCGACACAAAGAGATAAAACTGTGTCGCAGTTTTATCTCTTTGCAGATTGGTACCATCCAAAGCACAATATTTTTGATCAAATGAAAAAAGGAGCAACCAGACCGAATGCTAAACCCATGAAGGCAATTGAGCTTAAAAGATCTAATGCTGAAAAACGGGAGACCTCGTCAAGATTGACTTCATTTGCGTCTACCCAACGGGGTTGTTCTAATTGTTTCGTTTTCATGTGTTAATCTCCTTTGCGCAGTTAAGTGATAGTGCAAAAAAGATGGGCTATTAGTGCGGTTTCATACTAAGGTGATACCTGATAAACGCAATTGATTGTCCTACATAATTCTAAAGAGATTACACAATTTGTGTTCCTGAGTATGACAGTTTAATGCTATTGTTTTAGGAGCGGGTCAATCACATTACGATTCAAGTCGATGGCGTTTCCCAAATCGTTTAAAGTGAAAATATCGTGATCCGGTGCAGGCACAAATTCTGGTTCGGTTGAGGTATTAATGGTCTGGAATCCATAATCAGACAAGATTTTCTGGGCAGTATCATCCCAGAGGAATTCCAGAAAGCCTGTAATGAGTCTCTCTTGTCCAGGCAGAACATTTTGATGAATCGCCACGGCTATGGGTTCTACCATAATGGTACTGATAGGATAAATCACTTTGAGTTTTGAAGCACCAGGGTGAAATGACCTAGCTGCCTCATAGTTGAATAATACATCCCCGATACCGGCATGGAATTGTTCCAGGGCATCTTGCGAGTTTGAGGGACGGTTCTTCACGTTGCCAAGAGCAGCTGAGACGAATTTCAGGGCGGCTTCCTCGCTGTCCCCCTGTCGCAATCTGGACCCAAACAGCGCCAGACTGGTCATCTGTCCCTCTCCAGAGATAAGTGGATCCGGAATAACCACATTTAACCCTTCGAAGTCTATACCATCAAAACTATTTATCTCTATTGGTAGATCATCCCTGACAAATAATACGATGGGTGTGCGGCAGAATTTTTGCCTGGATTGTAACTCCTGCCAACTCGCTGCGTTTATAATGCCCTCGCTGACCAGCCGACGTGCATCCAGCTCCGAGGATAGGATGGCTACTTCAGCAGGAAATTGGGTCATGATTTGCCGCGTTATAACACCAGCTCCAGCAAAGGTATTGATGAATTCAACACGGTCCTGTTGTGTATCCATCCAATAATCCTGAAAAGCAGGAATAAGCGCCTGTTCCATGACGGTTTCCATGGCAGTAAAACTATATAGGGTGATGGTTCGAGGTGCTTTTAGTGGAACTTCGTCACGGATAAACCACATGACCAAAAAAATGGCAATACTGGCAATTACCAGGAATCCAACACTGACATAACGATAGGTCGGATCATTATTAATTGAAGGTTTGATGCTCTCCGTTTGGATACTCATATCGTTATACCCTCCCCTTTTGTAACGCGCAGCAAAAGTTATAAACCTGGATGATATCCACAAGGCAATTCAAATATCTCAAACTTGCACGTATACTGGATAGCAATCCATTTTTATTCTGATGAATCTCCTATCAAACCAGTTATATTCTAGCCATCACTTTAGCGATTTATATCACTTCCAATATCAGTTGGAAAATGGGATCAAAATATCCAGAAGAGTTCAAGTAATAAATATTGGTATCATGGTGAAATTCCTAGCGAATATCATCCTTATTTCCTGGAGTTAAAAATAAAGACACGAAGGAGATTCACCCCTTGAATAAAAAGCAACCTGGCGGTAAAAACCAAGCGATAACTCCTACCCAAAGCCAGCAATCTACGGTATACGAACAACCCCACACTTTATCTATCCACCTTCCCACTCCGGGGAACCTACCGGCGTGGCCCTTTCAAAAAATTGGTCAGTGGAGAATTGATGTAAATAAAAGTGTTGAAGCATGGCGTCATGGTATGAGGATCTGGAGAAAAGAACACCTCACAAGGATTGGCTATGATGATGCGCAGTACAAACGGAAAGAGCTACTCTGGTCCCAAAGCAATTACGTACACGTCCAAATGATGGTAGAGGATCGATATTTCTATAATCCCATTACCGGTAAATACACAATTGATAAATATCTCGACGACCTCAAACAGCGGTATGGGGGGATTGATAGTGTCCTCCTTTGGTATATATATCCTAATATTGGAATAGATGATCGCAACCAAATTGATTTGGCACACGATTTACCAGGTGGGATTGAAGGCTTGAAACAAGTTGTCTCAGATTTTCAAAGTAGAGGTGTCCGCGTATTTCTGCCAACAATGCCGTGGGACAATGGCACACGTGATATCGGCTGCCCAGATTGGAAAGCAATTACAGACCTAGCAGCAGAGGTAAAGGCAGATGGCATAAATGGTGATACTTACTTTAGCGTACCACACTCTTTCCGAACAGCTTCTGATGAAACTGGACATCCCGTGGTTCTGCAATCTGAAACATGGCCACTTGCCGATGATGCTCTTGCTTGGAACAATCAGACCTGGGGAAAGGCTTCAACTAGTACTATCCCTGCCGTGAGTAAGTTAAAATGGCTAGAACCAAGACATCTGACAAACGTAGAGAATCGATGGGCTCGTGATCGAACAGATGATTTCCATTACATATTTTTTAATGGCCACGGCTATAATGCCTGGGAAAATGTTTGGGGTATCTGGAATCAATTCACTGCCAGAGATGGTGAAACGTTGCGACACATTGCTTCCATTTTTAGAAGATTTTCGACCCTACTCGTAAGTCCAACTTGGGAACCATACACAACGACAGTGCAACAGGGTGTCTTTGCCTCCAAGTTCCCAACGGATCACGCTACTCTTTGGACAATCGTAAATCGGAATGAATTTGATCTAGAGGGTGAGCAACTTGTGGTTAAAAATGACGATGATCTAATCTATTATGATGTCTGGCGAGGAGCTACACTAAAGCCCAGGATCAAGGGTGACGAGGCCATAATAAGTGTGAGTCTGGAAGCCAAGGGCTATGGAGCAGTTCTAGCCGTCAAGCGGGGTAGCGAATCAAAGGACCTGCCTGATTTTCTGGAGCACATGCGGGAACTGGCAAAAACTCCCTTACAAAGTTTATCTCATGTTTGGAAGTCAATGTCACAAGAAATAGTTGCAATTACTCCTACCCAAAAAGTACGGGAGACTCCCACGGGCATGGTGATAATACCAGCTGGTGATTTTGTTTTTGATGTTGGTGGCATTGAGGTTGAGGGTTTTATGTGGGAAGGGGTTGATTTTCAGTATCCCTGGGAACATTCCCCCCGGCGTACACATCATCATCACATGTCAATACCGGCATTCTATATGGATCGTTATCCAGTCACCAATAAGGATTATTTAAAATTCATGGAGACCAGTGGTTATCAACCCACGGATGATCATAACTTTCTGCGAGATTGGGTCGGTGGTAAACCTCAACCAGGCTGGGAGAATAAACCTGTTACCTGGGTATCGATTGAAGATGCTAGAGCCTACGCCGCCTGGGCAGGCAAACGATTGCCCCATGAGTGGGAATGGCAGTACGCGGCGCAAGGCACTGACGGTCGTCTGTTTCCCTGGGGTAACAATTGGGATGCAGAGGCAGTACCCACACCAAATAGAAGCCGTAAATCATTACCACCAGCAGATGTTGATGCTCATACTACAGGTGCTAGCCCTTTTGGGGTAATGGATCTTGTAGCCAATGTATGGCAATGGACTGATGAATTCTTGGATGATCATACCCGGGCAGCAGCATTACGAGGTGGTTGCTCATATCAGCCTCAGACCTCGCACTGGTATTTTCCACAAGCTTACCAGCTTGACCAACATGGTAAATATTTACTGATGGCACCCAGCAAGGATCGGGCAGGAATGCTAGGCTTCCGGTGTGCTGTCGATTCAGTAATTTGAAGCAGAGCTACCAATCATTTTCCCTTATTATTTATTATTATAAATGATTGTTTTTGTTGATATTATGCCAATATTTATTATATTGTTCCTTCAACAATTAGCCCTCTGTTTATTTCAATTATTTTAAGGACACATAATGGCAAAAGTAAATTTAAAAAATATTGATAAATCATTCGGTAATGTTCAAATCCTCCATGACATTAACCTGAACATTCATGATGGTGAGTTTCTGGTCTTAGTTGGTCCTTCTGGGTGTGGAAAATCAACCCTTTTACGCATTGTTGCTGGATTGGAAGATACGACTGGTGGTGACGTTTTTATTGGAGATGAGCAGGTAACTGATGTAGAACCCAAAAACCGCGATATTGCCATGGTTTTTCAGAACTACGCCTTATACCCTCACATGAATGTCTCTGAAAATATGGGCTTTGGTCTCAAACTAAAAAAGACTCCCGTAGATGAGATCAATGAGCGGGTGATGGAAGCGGCTGAGATCCTTGGTATCACAGGTTACCTGAAACGCAGGCCAAAAGAACTCTCGGGCGGTCAGCGGCAGAGGGTGGCCGTCGGTCGGGCTATCGTCCGCAATCCGTCTGTTTTCCTTTTTGATGAACCCCTTTCAAATCTTGATGCAAAATTGCGGGTTCAAATGCGGACTGAGATCAAAAAGCTTCACGCCAAACTCAAGACAACCATGATCTATGTGACACATGACCAGGTTGAAGCTATGACAATGGGTGACCGGATCGTGGTCATGAAAGATGGCTATCTGATGCAGTCTGATGCCCCGCTTGAGCTTTACAATCGACCCGTAAACAAATTCGTAGCCAGTTTTATCGGATCTCCTTCCATGAACTTCCTAGATGTGATGGTCGACGCAAAAAATGGCATAAATTTTAAAAATGAGTATCTCCATTTAAATTTCCCAAATGCTGAACACCCAGGAATTCAGAAGTATTCAGGACAGGAGATCACCTTGGGAGTACGTCCTGAACACCTGGAGTTAGCTCCGGCTGGAGCAGGAATCGCAGCTCAGCTAGAGGTGAGTGAGCTCATGGGTAGTGAATCCTACCTCTACACATCTGTAGGAGATACTCAAGTAGTGGCTAGAGTGCAAGCCGCCCACCAACAGGAAACTGGTGACATGCTCAACTTTCAACCGCAATTTGAAAATCTTCATTTTTTTGATTCCGAAACCGGCGACAGGATTGAATAATTTAGCCTAAACCTATTTTTTAAGCAGCGCCTGCCTGCATTCGTTTGGATTTACAGCATGGCATTATGCAAGTCAAACGGGTTTCTGGTCTGCAGTATGATACCTGGATAAGAATCTCAACTATTGGATAGACCTAAACCAGTTCCCGGAACTGCATAGCAGTGACTAAACTGGTTTAGGTTATAAAGGATCAGCGCAAGTATACCATTTTGATAGTCTGACTTAATCCACTGGCCTCTAAGCGACAAAAATAGATTCCCGTGCTCACGGGGTTCCCTGAATCATCGGTTCCGTTCCAACTAATATCGTGCACACCTGCTGATTGCTGAACATTTTTCAACATCATGACCAATTGTCCTGACACACCAACAATACTGAGTTGAACATCTGCTGACTGGGGTAGACTATAACGAATTGTTGTGCTAGGATTGAAGGGGTTTGGATAATTTTGATTCAAGTTTAACTCTGATGGACCAGTTGTTTCTGCATCAACGATATCGGCTACACCTTTGGAAAGAGTAACATTATCGATCAGAGTTCCAACCATGTTATAGGCATTCATCACTAACACATTATCATCGATTTCAAACTTTGTATAATTCATGGTGCTTAAATTCTCTTCGATGAACCAGCCAGTGCCAGGGCTATATAAAGGAGCACCATAACTCCCAGATATTATTTGAAGCCGGCCTTGCCCCGTATCGCTCCCATATTCAGCAATGGATGTAGAATTGCTAACATTCAAATTAATGGGTTTTGATCTTAAGTAATCATGGACATGGCCTCCTAAAATGACATCAACACCATAATCATCAAAGGCCTGCCACCAGGTATCACGATAGGCAGTCATATCCTCAGCATGGCTTCCGTGCAAAAGAACGGTTTATGAAAAAATATAATTTTCCAGGTTTTATCTGAAGATGATAGCTGCTCTACCAACCAGGTATGCTGAGTAGAAAAATCTTCTTCAGTCAACAAACAGATAAACAGCGCATTCCCGAATTCAAACGAATACCATTTCTCATATTCAGGCATAACAAATTGATTAAGATAGATTGAGCCATATTCATGATTCCCGGCGGTATGATAGAGTAGATTTCTTTCCAAATAGTTTACCCCATTATTGTACCAATAACTCCAATCTGTTGTCGACGTTCCCGAGTTAACATGATCACCTAGAAAGAGATGGAAATCAGTAGATTCATTGGCTAACCAATCAGCAGAAGTTTGCCAATCATTCAAATTCGTTCTACTATCACCACCAGCAATAAATGAGAATTGAGTTGAGCTTGGATCGGTGGAGGTTTGGAATGTCCTGGTTGCCATACACCAATCGTCCTCGGTATATATCTTATAGTGAATAGTTGAGTTGGGATTCAACGTTGGAAAAGTATAGTCTAATAAGTACCCAGCATAGTCATCTCTGTGATTAACAATAAAAGTCCCTTGGTTATAAGACGAAGTATAACCCCATTTTATCTTATCACCGGATGAGGATAGACTAGAGGCATGCCAGGTGATGGTCAAGCCATTTAGCGGATCACCAGTAGAACCCTAGTGGATGTGATTCTGACTGAATAAAAATTGATTCATTAAAAACAAGATTGATAAAAAATAGATGCGCCCCACAATTAATTCCCCATTTTTCAATTTACTTCATATAAACCATTTTGAGAGTCCTGGTGTGATCCTCAGCCTGGAGTTGACAAAAATAGACCCCGGCCTTCACAAGGTCCCCTGAATTATTAGCTCCAGTCCACAGAGTTTTATAATGCCCTGGTGTTTGAGTTGCATCCAATAAATTGAAAATCTCACGACCCAACATATCAAAGATCGTCAGAGTGATTCGGGTTTGCACCGGTATGCTATAACTAATTGTTGTTGATGGATTAAATGGATTGGGATAATTTGCAGCTAATCGGGGTTTCTCAGAAGAATAAATATCATCCTCGGAAACTGAGACGGCATTGTTCTGTTGATTTAAAAGCCAGGTCCATAAGCCATCTGAGCCGTAGGCTTGACTCCAAGCATTATGGCCAACCCCCTCATATAATGTTAAAGTCACATTTGCGCCAACATTTTGTAATCGGTTGTACATGAATTGAGAGCCCTGCCAGGGAACGCCATTATCTAAAGCACCATGAAAAATAGCTACGTTTGAATTAGCCAATCGTTCCACCCCAGGTATATCCCGAGCCGCAATGGGGACAATCCCGGCAAAAAGATTTGGGTAACTCACTGCATATTCCCAGGTTCCAAATCCACCTCTACTCAAACCCGTGATGTATATACGGCTCTCATCGATTCGATATGTGTCTATAATGCGCTGTGTCAACGCGTTTATTCTATCAACGTCCCAATGCACATTGGCGTGGAGTTGAGGACACAGTAACATGAAGTCTGAATTCATGCCTTGCTCAAACAGCATTGGGGGTCCACCAAGCCGAATATCATCAATGTAATCTATGGCACTTCCTGATCCGTGTAAGAATACTACAAGTGGCCAATTGGCATTATTGTCCTCGTAGCCTACGGGTAGATATAATAGATAGTTGTCGTCAAAATCTTTCGAAATAGTAGTCGAAAATGTCTCCTCACTAGCAACAGCTGCTGGACTTGTAAAAGTAGGTGTTGAGCCTACAAACCATTCCCAAAATCCCTCTTCTGAGTAGGCCTCTTCCCAAATCTCATGTCCCAGATCATCATATATTGTCAATTGATCATTAGTATCACAATAGAACTGCATTTCATAGAGCATATTCTCAGCGTCCGCCAAGGGTACAATTGTATCCAGAGCGCCATGAAAAATCCAGGTTGAAACATCCCCCAATCTGCAAATCTCTGTACAAGCAGGCGCACTTATCGGCGCAAATCGCTGAAAAATCCCTGGATAACTCACACCAAATTCATAGATACCCCAGCCCCCTCTATCACCTATACCAGTGATAAACCTTTGTGAACTATCAATATGATAGTTGTTCTGAATTTCTTCTACCAGGGCATTAAGTGCATCTGGATCCCAATGCACATCACCAGGTAATTGGGGAGCGACAATAAAATAATCATATTCCATCCCCATTTCCACCAGCCGGGGTGGACCAAAATTTCTAATCGTATTAATATCATCAACACTTTCCAAGCCAGTTAGATAAACTACTAGCGGCCATGCTTCATTGGGAACATAGCCTGGTGGAACGTAGAGCAGGTAATCCAGATTAACCGTCTTGCTAAATTGGGTGGAGATAGAGTGGTACTGTGGCTCAACCTGAGCTTGGCATGAAACCAGCATAACCATTAAAAGACATAGTGTAGTCTTCATTATTTTATTTCCTATTCTGATATTGGCCGTCTATATATTCAATCCTTTTTACCGGACACCTGTGAAACCAGGGAATAAATTACTTTTCTCATCATTCATGTCGCTTGGAATTACTTTATTGAAAGCAATTCAGTCAGTTTATAGGCGACTTCAAACAAATCTTGTTCAGCGGTAAAAGAAAGGCAGGTTCCATGAGGTTTTTGCACATTTTTAACCCAGGTCTCTGGAATAACGCCAATACCTTTGGAAGCCCCAGCTAATGCCCCAACAATGGCTCCAATCGTGTCAGTATCACGCCCAAAGTTCCCTGCATGAATCATTCCCTGCTTAAATTTTCCTTCTGTCAATTTGAAAACTGCAAAGGCAGAAACTACAGCCTCTGGGACCGACGCTTTATACTCGCATCTAATCGCTTTATGGAGAGGCATCCAGGATCGTTCAATATTGTAATCGAATTCTTCAAGAATCCCAAAGGCCGTATCAAAGGAGTGTTTGAACCAACTGCCTGCTGGTGCCCATCGCCGTGCTTCAGCGATAATATCGTCAACTCCACCACCAGCCATGGACACTGCGACTGCTGCTGCAACTGCTTGAGCGCCCCATATACCATCATCAGCGTGGCTAATCTCAGCGTCAACCCGAGCCATTTCAGCGGCCAAATCAGGATTGCCAGCAGCTACAATACCCATAGGTGCAGAACGCATAGCAGCGCCATCACTTTTGGAATACGCGTTGAATTTTCCCGTTTCTGGTGCCTTTAAGCCTCTACGTATATTGGTGGCTGCATCTCGCTCACTTCCTCCACCTCTTTTCAGCTCATCTTCAACTACAACGTGCTCTTTCCAGGCTGCCAGAACATGTTCAGGCGTTGGTTTACCATTAGATTTGATCAAAATTTCGGCACTAAGCAAAGCAAATTCAGTGTCATCAGTGCTAAAAGTTGGCTTTTCTGGCCAATCCATGGTGATACCATATAAAAATTGGTTTTCAGGATCGCGAGCTGCATCGCCAAAAGCATCGCCAATAGCGAGTCCGAACAAGCAACCTGCCGCTCTTGATCTATATATTTTACTATCCAGTTGAATTCTGTCTGAAGATGGCATCGTGCGTCCCCTATTGGTTAAAAATCATCAACCCCAAATATCTGGGTAGATTTATTTAAATTGTTGACGTTTGTAGCGACTTTTTGTGTTCGCCGAGCAAGATCATTAATATTTGAGTAATCGAATCCTCCCAGACTAGAGCGAATCTGATTATTCAGGGGTTGAACCCATTTGGATGGTAAAGCGTTTGCACCATGAATGATGCCAAAGATAGAACCAGCAGTAGCTCCGTTACAATCAGTATCCCAGCCTCCCATCACAGCATTACTTATAGTTTGGCCATAATTTCCCTGACTATGAATAACTGAAGCCACAGTCAACGCAGCATTGTTGATTGTGTGGACCCAATGGTAGTGACCAAAATATTCATAGAGGGTATCGACAACCACTTCCCACTCTGTGGTCTCAATTGGAATCTCAAGCACCTTCTCTATTGCCTTTGAGAATCGAGACCCAGCAGGAACTTGCTCTAGCCCTACTTGAGCCAATTCACGCATATCTTTTACGGCAAAGGCTCCTGCCATTACGGCAGCAAAAAACATTTCACCATATATACCGGTTCTTGTATGAGTGATGCGCGCATCTCTCCATGCAAATTCAGCTGCTTTTGCAGGATTTCCTGGACAGACATAGCCCCATAGGTCAGCACGGATCTGAGCACCAATCCACTCACGGTAAGGGTTCAGATATTGACCCGATTCTCCTGGAGGATGACCATTTAAGAGGTTATTGTATGCCACTCGTTCAGCAGTGAATACTTCGTACACAGGTAATTTTTTTAACCAGGTAGCTGCAATATCTTCACTGGTGAATTCTGAGCCAAAAGTTTCGAGAACATGAAGGTTCAACATAGTATAGTTCAAATCATCATCTTCGGGCATGCATTGGATATTTTCGCGTAGACTTTCTAGCCCCCCGCGTCGCTTCCAAGGGTACTTTTCAAGTAACTCCCGGGGCATGCCAACCTGAGTAAAATAATTATCTAAAGGCCATTCGTCGTTTGATTCTAACATTTCCCTGATAATAGTGCGATGATAACGCTCGATGGGTTTACCAAGAAGACACCCTGCTGCTCTACCAAGCCAGGCACCCAAGATTGAATCATACAATTGATCTTCATCAAAACTGGTACTAGTATTTACTAATGTCCTTCTTGTAGGTAGACATTTCTTAATATCTGATAACTCATTGGGCTCATTGTCAACCAGCGTAGACGGAGAAGGCCTTGAACTAAGATCTTGGAGAATGTGCTTAGCTTCTGATTGTGTCTTATCATGTGTCTGCCCAGCAGATTGTTGCTGCATATTTTTCAGAAGTAATTTCTCTTTCGATACATCTGTGCCTTCATCTTCCTGCTGAATAAGCTCCCACTCCAAACGTTCCACAAAATCAAGATATCGAACAATCATTCTGAATTTCCTCTACTATATCTTTGAATCATAATTCACCACTTGAGTCCTCGTACCTGATACCTGGCAAGAACAGATGTGCTTTCCTTTTCAATTCTTTCCGCAACTTCCTCTATACTCATCCGTCCTGCGAAAAACTCCTGAAATATGGGATTTGCTACGCGACTCTTCCATTCTACATAACCTGGAAGTCCCACCCAGGGTCCAACCGACAAGAAAGGAGTGTTTTTAGTAACAACGTTCCAGCCTGAAGGAACATCCTGTAGGCGTGGATCTTCGATACTGGATCTACGTGATGGCAGGACCCAATCAGATATTGCCAGCCGAGTAGTGTTCTCAGCACTAAGCAAAAATTGAACAAATTCCATAGCCACAGCCTGTCGTGTGCAGGATCTCGGGATACTCAGGGTTTGAGTGTTGACCCCCAGCGACTGAGTGATTGCCTTTATTGGAGGCATTACGGCCCAGTGAAAACCTTCCCCGGCATTTTCCACGAGCTGTTGGCGAGCCCAGGCGCCTGAGGACACTACCATGGCATAATTACCAGCGAGAAAACCTGGAATCATTTCTGTGCCTGATTTACCAACACCTGAAGGTGCCATTGTTTTGTCTACAAATAACATTTTGGCCAAGGTACCAAGGAGTTTCTTTTCCGGTTCGGAAACTCTCACCTCAATGTCACCTTGATCATCATTATAAAAAAATGATCCTCCAAACGATATAGATAGATTCATTAATATATTGGCACAATTTCGTAGGCCTAAAGCCGTGCCCCATTGATCAATAGCACCATCACCATCTCGATCTAAAGTCAGTTTTTTTGCAGCTGAATGCACATCATCCCAGGTCCAGGGGTTCTCCATGGTGGGTGGTATCACACCAGCATCAGCAAATAAATCCGGATTATAGAGCACAATTGATGAGGCGGTTAAAAAGGGGATTCCAATCACTTCGCCAGAACTTCGTGTGACAGATGCCCAATTTACATCAAGGATATCCTCACGCATCTCATTGCTGATGTAGGGTGAAAGATCTGCGAGATAACCACGCAAGGCAAAATCAACAATAATTGCAGATTCATAATGAAATATATCTGGTATATCACCCGTTTCGAAACCTGTTATCAGAAAATCATGAACCGCGTTCCAAGAACCTTGAATTACTTCAACTTGTTGTTCGGGATGCAGTTGATTCCACTGATCAGTAATTTCGTGAACAACTTTAACCGCATCTTCCTGCCAGGCCAGACTAAGAAATCTGAGAGGTCCCGTTTGCACTGCTCCCGTTCGTTGATGTGCAGTCATTTCTCCAACGATATAAAATGATATGATAATCACCGACAGTAATCCGGCAATTATGAAGCCTTTATAATTCAATATAAATGAAATCATACGATTCATAATTAGCCTTTCACTGCGCCCTGCAGAGCACCTGATGAAAACCATTTCCTCAATATTGCGAATAAAACTATGGACGGAATTGTGGCAATAAAACTGGCTGCAGCAAGAGGACCTGTCCTCGCTTGACCCTCGATTCCGGTGTAACGAGCTAGCTCGACGGGTAGTGTCGTCAGATCTGGACTTTTTAATAGCACTAAAGCAAAAAAGAACTCATTCCAGGCGGAGATGAATGCAAATAGTACAGCCGCACCTACAGCTGGGAGCAATAAAGGCATGATAATTTTGTATATTATTTGGCCTTGAGTGGCACCATCGATGGCTGCCGCTTCTTCAAGTTCAATAGGAATCTCTTTTACATACCCTTGCAACATCCATAGCACAAAAGGGATGTCCCAGACAACATAAACTAATACGAGACCAGAGAGGGAATCTGTGAGATGAAGCGAACGCAAGATTATAAACAGTGGGATCATAATTAGGATAGCCGGAAATATCTGAGAAGTAAGAATCCACCCCATTACGAGTTTGTTAACGGCAGTCTTATAGCGAGTAAGTGCATAAGCAGCAGGCAAGGAGATTATTACCACAATCATGGCAGTAATAATACCTACATATAAACTGTTTAGAATGCTTATCAGCAGACGTTCTTCCTCAACTACTGTCAGGTAATGTTCTACAGTAAAAACTTTTGGAATTAATGTAGGAATACCAGAATATATCTCTGCAGTTGGCTTAAAAGAGGTTGAGATCATCCAGATTAGTGGAAAGAGTAAATATACCAAAAATGTCAGAATTAACCCATGCATGAGAAATCTGCTAATGCGCCGTTTTAGCATTCGACTGGAGATTATATTCGCTAATTGCATTTTAGCCTGTGCGTTCCTTGAGTTGAAGCCGAAGATAAAAGAATAAAAAGATTGATATAATGATCACCATCACATTGCCAATAGCAGCCGCGTAGCCAACATAGCCATAGCGGAATGCTTCCTCATATGCAGCCAGCATAGGTAGACGTGTCAATCCGCCCGGCCCACCCTGGGTTAGGATCCAGATCAGGCCAAAGGCATTGAAATTCCACATAAAGGAAAGTGAGACAACTGCCGCAATAACTGGCTTCATCATTGGCAGAGTGATGTGACGAAATTTGCGAATGGCAGAGGCACCATCCAATTCAGCTGCTTCGTATAGACTGCCGGGGATCGTTTTCAGGCCAGCCAGAAAAAAAAGTGCAGCTTTGGGGATTTCTCCCCAAACCCCAGCGACAATGATAGCAGGAAGAGCCCATTCGAAACTGGCAAGCCAATTAATCGGGTTATCAATAAGACCCAGCTGAGTCAAGATCAAATTTAGTGCGCCAGTATCAGGACTATAGATTTGCCTCCACATAAGACCACGTACTATGGGTGGCATGGCCCAGGGAACCAACATCAACACACTATAAAGTGAAGTCCAGCGTAAGCCTTGATTTAGCAATAGAGCCAGGATCATTCCCAGCCCAATTTGCAAGGCTGTAACGACTGCTGTCCAGAGAAAACCAACACCCATAGAACGCCAGAAAAAACGATCTTGCATCATTATCCGGTAATTATCTAAGCCGGAAAAATTAATTTGACCCCCTAGCTCGTAATCGGTGAATCCGATGTATATCCCACGCACCAGAGGTATGAACGATATGAGCAGAACAGGCACCATTATTGGTAAAAGCAACTGGAGTTGATCCAGATTACGATTGCGAGGTGGCGCCGTCATTGTTACAGGGTTTGCCATATCTGGTCTGCTAATTACTTATTATGTATTGAGAACAGGTAATCATCATGGTTGCACAAGAATGATGCGAGGGAGGCAAATATCCGTCATTCAATTTCAACTAGCCAGTCACGCTTCGGAATGTTCTAGCTGATACGATATAATAGTATCTAGAGTGGGGATTGAAGTTTGTGCTCCAGAGCTTGTGACTGATAAACCTGCTGCAATGATGGCTCGAGCGACGACATCTTCTAAAGAGTTAATGTTTGAATAATATGCTGCCAAAACACCATTGAATACATCTCCGGCACCAACGGTGTCTACAACATCTACTCTTATTGTCGGTATCAGCAGACTTTTCTCGGGATGTGACATGAAAACACCTTTACTTCCCAAGGTGATTAAGACGATTTTGACACCGTATGAATGAAGCCTTTCAGCTGATGCAAGAAGGGATTTCTCATCTGTAATCTTAATCCCAGTGAGCATCTCAGCTTCAGCTCGATTCGGTGTGATAATGTCAACATCTTTTAATAAATCTGGGGGTAAAGTTTGTGCTGGAGCTGGATTCAGAATCACAGTTACATCAGTTTTTTGAGCCATTTTTATAGCAGCGGAAACAGAATCCAAAGGTGTTTCAAGTTGAGTTAGCAAAACATCTCCGTCTGTAAAAACCTTAGATTCACTTTCAATATCGTGGGGTGATAATTTCCAGTTTGCACCAGAAACGACAACTATGGTATTCTCACCCATGCTATCCACTGTAATAAATGCCATACCTGTGGGTTGAACTTTTTCCTTTTGAATACTACGAGTATTGACACCTTTTAAAGTCAGAGCCTCTATTGCTCGATTTCCATATAGATCAGATCCAACTTTGGCCAATAATGAAGTTTTGGCTCCTGCCAAACACGCAGCAACAGCCTGATTTGCACCCTTCCCCCCGTGTCCATAAGCTAGATTATTTCCAATTACTGTCTCACCAGCCTGCGGGAAAACATCAACATTGATAGTCATGTCAACATTATAGCTGCCAACGACAATAACTTTATTACTTCTCATATTTACATCCACAAATACATTCTAAAAGGCAAAACCGAAAGAAAACATATTCACATGATTTAGGATCCCAAAATCGAGGAAAGCATAATTTACCGAAAGCTGGTAGCTTCCCATCGAATATTTAAGACCTAATCCTAGAGTTAATCCGTCAGAATCATAATTCAGGCGATAGCCTCCTCGGAGAAAAACCATTTCCTGGAAAACGTATTCGGCACCGACATTTAATTTTTCTGAGCCATCACTTTGAACTTTACCTTCCAGAACCATAGATAAGTAACTCTTGTCCTCATCTCTTGCAAAAAAGTCGTAGGCAACTGCCGTTCGAAACTCGAGCGGCATCCGTATATCTATCGGTTCAGATTGAAGTTCTTCACTATAGCTAACAAGGTGAGTATCTCCACCAAAGTTTCTGGCTGCAATTGATATTCTCAAGCTGTTTAGACCAGCATAGTATAGTGTTGAAAAATCAATTGCCCAATTGCTCATACCGATACCCGCAATTTCCTCGCTGATATACCTGATATTACCACCTAGAGAAAGTCTATCTGTGATCAGCCTAGCATAGGATAATCCAATTGCTAAATCATTACCAGAAAAGGTTTCCCCAGTGATGACCGGAGCGGTTGTTCCCCCTTGTTTCTCCTCGTGAATCGTTTCCTCGATATCTCCATAATCCAGTGTCACAAAACTCAAAGCAAGGGTCCCATAATTACCCCATCCTTTTGCAATGGAAACTGAGCTGTGTTTTATATCCGCCAGCCAATTTGTAGAATTGAATTGGACATCCAGGTCTTGGATAT
>JABIFG010000227.1 GCA_018650795.1 Fidelibacterota bacterium | reverse complement strand
GGGACTTAAAATCCCTCGGCCTTAAAAGCCGTGCCGGTTCGATTCCGGCCCCGGGTACTTACCTGCGCTCCTCTTTGGAGGAGCTTCGGTCAGCGAGCCAACCAAACCATAATTATTGTAATCAAACTAGGGATAGTTCACCGAAGCTCGGCTTGTCCGCTGAAGACCCAAAGGGCGCAAGTGGGAGTGCGAAGGAGAGCCCCGGGTACTAACCTAACAAATGGGCTCTGATGGGTTGATCATAGATTTTAATGATGGTTTGATATAGTGACGACTTTATAGGCTCTATTTATTGGGTTTCCGAGGTATTAATTGGGTTCGTAACCTAATCGATTTTGATACCACTAATTGGATCGAAGAAATGTAGATTTTTATATTGTGGCAAGAAATTTACGGTCTCATCTATTTTAAATAAATAGTTACTCTGCACACGGGCAACCACTTGAGATTCACCACACAAAGTATAGAGATACGACTCACTTCCCATTAGTTCGCTAACTTCCATTTGAACCGCTATTCCCTCCCCTGACTTTGTCAATTCAAGGTGCTCTGGGCGGACACCCAGGATTACATTTCTCCCAGAATACTCAGCAAGCCCATCGTGCTCTTCCCGTGGATACTTCAGTTTGAAATTTTCGTTAACTAGTTGTATCCCATTACTCGTGTTAACATTTACATCGAGAAAATTCATCGAGGGAGAGCCAATGAAACTCGCCACGAATTGATTTGTCGGTTGATTGTAAAGATTTAATGGGGCATCAGCTTGCAATAGATGTCCATCCTTCAGCACAGCGATTCGATCACCCATAGTCATCGCCTCAACCTGATCATGCGTTACATAGATCATTGTTGTTCCCAATTTGGCATGAAGTTTTTTTATCTCAGTGCGCATCTGCACGCGCAATTTTGCATCAAGATTTGAAAGTGGTTCATCGAATAGGAAAACTGATGGATTCCGAACAATGGCACGACCAACCGCGACTCGCTGTCGTTGACCGCCAGAAAGTTCCTTTGGTCTACGCTTAAGTAAATCCCCTATTCCAAGTATCTCGGCAGCTGCTGATACACGGCTATCGATCTCTGCTGAAGCAATCTTTTGCAGCTTTAAACCGAATCCCATATTATCGAAAACATTCATATGAGGGTAAAGCGCATAATTTTGGAAAACCATGGCGATATCACGATTTTTAGGTTCCACATCATTCACTCGATCATCACCGATATAAATATCTCCATTTGATGATTCTTCCAGACCAGCAATAATTCTCAAAAGCGTAGACTTCCCACAACCAGAGGGTCCCACCAAAACGAGGAATTCACCATCATTAATTTCAAGATTCACATTATGCAAAACCTGATTATCACCAAATGATTTATCTACATTTTTTATGGTTACTTTTGCCATTGTTTATCCTCAGGGTAATTGTTTGCGAACATGTCGACCATCAGTAGTTTTAATTACAATTGCTATAGTTTAGGTATGAAAATAAGAGAGACTTTACTTGCATCCTAATCATGTGTGGATATCTCGAAATATCGCTGTTTTAGGTCAATTAGAATCAGTTCCGAATAATTTCACCCCTTAATGGTTTTATTCCCTTGAAACTACTGATCCCTCAGCAGTTGGGTAAGTTGCAAGTGAACAGGTTACTACATTTAGAGTACAGAACCTGACAAATTTTCTTGAATATTCCAACTACAAATTTTTATCCAACCTGACGAATTGCGACTACGGAAGTTGCGCAATTTGATCTGAGTTCATTGCGCAAAATATCATCTACATAGATAATATTTTCATAGTTCAGACTTAAGGTTGAAGACGTTATTATTACTGAGTATATTGGTAGAAATGAACTGTATTGACGTTTCTATGATTCCGAATTTCACTTTCAATTCGCGATTTCCACCTAACCCTAGCTTGAATGCATTTTTATGACAAACACATTTTATTCACGACCGCACGATTTGAAGCTTCAATCCGACTGTATTGTGAGCTACACTCCTGGGGATAAAGCTCTCAGCATCGATATTAGAAGCGAGGTCCAGTCTCCATTTCCCGGCTCCACGAGTGAATTGGTAAAAAACACACTTGCAGATCTGCGCATTGAAACTGGAAATATTCATATCGATGATTTCGGTGCACCTCCCGCTGTTATGATGGCACATTTAGAAACCGTAATTAAACGGGCCCATCAAGAGGTTAAAGAGGTAGCGCTCCCAGCATTCAAAGCGTATACTCAATACCGAGTTGACAGGACTCAGTTAAGGCGTAGTAGGCTATATCTACCTGGCAATCAACCCAATTTATTTCCAAAAGCAGGGATTCATCACCCTGATGCAGTTATCCTGGATCTTGAAGATTCTGTACCACTGGGACAGAAGGATCTTGCTCGGTATCTTATAAGAAATGCTCTTCGAGTGATAGATTTTGATAGAGCGGAACGAATGGTGCGTATCAATCAGGGCAAAATGGGTCTCCAAGACCTCGAGGTCATTCTTCCTCATAACGTCCATACCATCATTGTCCCAAAGACAGAAACTAAGGAACAATTACTAGAGATCGATGAAGCCGTGGACCACATTCTCGATGAGAATAAAATCGACCACGATGTCTTTATCATTCCTATCCTTGAATCTGCCTTGGGGATACTCAATGCAAAAGAAATAGCATTTGCCTCCAAACGTAATATTGGTCTATCAATCGGCCTTGAAGACTATACAGCTGAAATTGGTACACAAAGATCCGCTGATCAAAAAGAATCTCTATTTGCCAGAAACATGGTCGTGAATGCAGCCCGAGCGGCTGGACTCTCTCCTTTAAATAGCGTTTATAGCGATTTGGCTAATGAGGTAGGTTTACGTGATTATATCCGTGAGTCGGCTGAATTGGGGTTTGAGGGGATTGGCTGTATTCATCCAAAGCAGATTGCACCTGTTCATGAAGGCTTCAGCCCAAGCCCAGAGGAAATTGAGAAAGCCAAACAAATCATTTTTGCAGCCGAGACAGCTTTGGAAAAAGGACTTGGAGTAATCGCCTTAGGTTCGAAAATGATTGACCCTCCGGTTGTGAAGCGTGCAGAGCAAACCATACAAAGAGCTATAGCAGGAGGCATTCTACCTGAAAATTGGAGAACGACAAATTAACTTTACTCGCCCATAAAAATTTTGATACTGAAAGATAAGCAATGAAAACGCCATACAAATTCGTAAAAAACACAGCAGGCCGTAGAGTCCCTACAGAGGCAAATGGGATTCCCCAGGTTCCATTTAAAGGGGCTCAAGGATTTAAACCGACCGGAAACAAAGCTGCGCCGCGTATCGCCAGTTGTACAGAATATCCTGCGGATGGCAATAAGCTAGTTGGAAGCATCAAAGAGGCTCTTGAAATGGCTGGATTGAGGAATGGCATGACCATTTCTTCTCATCATCATTTTCGCAATGGCGATTTGGTCATGAATCATGTTTTTGATGCTGCTGCTGACCTATCTGCCAAAGATTTGCGTTGGTTTCCTAGTGCTGCCTTTGAATGTCATCAGCCAATGATCAAACATCTTGATAGTGGTGTCATTCATAATATTGAAGGCTCATTAAATGGATCACTTGGTAGATACGCATCTGAGGGAAAAATGGAAGGTCTTGCTGTTTTGCGATCTCACGGGGGACGCTGGCAAGCTGTTCAAGATGGTGAAGTACACATCGATATCGCCGTGATTGCTGCTCCAACCGCAGATGCATTTGGGAATGCTACAGGTGACCGAGGACCTTCAGCATGTGGGCTTTTGGGCTTCGGTCTGGTTGACTCTCAATATGCTGATAAGGTTATAGTTGTCACTGACAATCTAGTACCTTTCCCCTGTATCCCCTGGCAGATTCAGGGTCAAAACGTAGATTTTGTTGTTGTCCTCGACAAGATCGGCGAACCCGAAAAAATTATCTCCGGAACCACTGAGCTAACGCGGTCTCCAGATCGACTTCTCATTGCTGAATTGACGGCAAAATTTGTTAAGGAAGCTGGTATCATGAAAAACGGTTTCAGTTTTCAAGCTGGAGCTGGAGGAATTTCACTAGCCTTTGCCATCTACCTCAAGGAGATGATGATAAAGGAAAACATTAAGGCACGTTTCATTAGAGGTGGGAGTACCAAATATCTGGTAGAAATGTTGGAAGAGGGACTCACTGATTACATTTTGGATGGTCAAACTTTTGATCTGGAAGGAGTCCGATCCATGCGTGAAAATGCCGGTCATGTTAATACTTCTCCCTTTACCAGCTACAACTGGCATGGAAAAGGGAATTTCGCCTCACAGGTAGATGCTGTCGTTCTGGGAGCCACAGAAGTTGATTTGAAATTCAACGCTAATGTGGTTACACATTCCGATGGCCAAATGCTCCATGGCATTGGTGGCTGGCAAAACTGCTTGTTCAGCAAATGCACTATCCTAAGCATTCCTGCATTCCGTGGCCGCTACCCCATCATCGTAGACGAGGTCACCACCCTGGTTGGTCCAGGTGAACTCATCGATGTGATTATCACTGAACTTGGAATTGCCATTAACCCACTTCGTAAAGATCTAATCGAGGCTACAAAGAGAAGTCAGTTGCCTATTAGAGATATTCGTGAAATAAAGGACGAAGTAGATCAGCTCCTAGGTGAAGTTCCAGCAAAACCACAATTGATGGACGAACCCATTGCAGTTGTGAAGTGGGTCGATGGAACTCTCATAGATACCATTTTTAAGCTGGAAGCAACTTAGAGATATTTCTAATTAAGCAAGGGTATCCGAGCTACTTCAAATCTGCGACACAACGAAAACCCAATAATCCTGCTCGATCCTTACAGGGAGCCATTAGTAGGTATTTCCCGTGCTGATCCAATCGATATGCCTGTGGGAAATACCAATGTGATGTTTGAGGTTGGTAAGAACACCCTCCTCGTAAAGTGGCGGTTCTTGTATGCTCGTCTCTGTGCTCATCTGTCCATTGCCAAATGTTTCCAACCAGATCCATCACTCCAAAGGGACTTGCTCCTGAAGGGTGTGCATCCACATCTGCCAACGGCAAGTGATGCCTTGATGTATTGATTGCTGGAACAGCCTGGGCATCCCAATTATTTCCCCATGGAAACGATCTACCATCATTACCTTGAGCGGCGTACTGCCATTCCCACTCACGAGGAAGGCGCTTGCCCGCCCATTGTGCATAGGCGCGGGCATCTTCCATGGAGACCCAGGTGACCGGCTTATTCTCCCAGCCAGCTTGAGGTTTTCCATCAACCCAATCCAGGAGAAAATTGTGATCATCTTTTGGATGGTAGTCAGCTGCTTGAAGAAAAACTTGAAAATCAGCATTCGTCACAGGGAAACGATCTATACAATATGCTTTCATCTCCATGTGCTTCTGATGAAACCTGCGAGGTGTTTCTTCCCAGGGATATTGAACATCCGCACCTGCCCATAGATATCCTTCGATCTCTACCCCACTTACCTGAAAATCATATTCACCCGCAGGGATGTGAACCATTTCTGCTGGTTCATTGATCAATTTTGGAGTAGGCTCGATTTCTACAAGTTTCTTTGGAAGCGAGTTCCAAACATTTGAGTATGCTTGAAGTGGTTTCTGAGAAATTTGCATCATACGTTTTAAAAAATTCAACACCTCGTGGGTGTCCTCAGGGTTATCCACTTTCAGAACGGCACCAAAGCCCCTCTTCTCCATATCAATTGAGATGATTGCATGGTCGTCCTCAAGACGAGGATGCAATTGTGTACCATTCCAAACATCATAATAGCTCGCATTTTCATGGTGTGTGATTACTATCTGATCTCCTGGAACCGCATACTCATTTCGGTTGACGATGGTCCAGAGGCAACGCCGTTCTCCTGGAAACTTGCTAGCAAAAACTCCTCTATCAAAGGTAGCGTAATATGGTTCCCAATCAGGACTTACGAGTAGTGGGTTAAATTGACGAAAGATGGTTGCTATACGACGAAGGGTCTCACCGGCTCGAGGTGTGAATTGGTTCCAGATACCCCATATATTTTCCCAAGCATTGTATCCGTGGCCATTGAAAAAGATGTAGTGAAAGTCATCCGTCCGGTCTCTAGCCCATCGATTTTCCACGTTGGTTAAATGACGTGATTCCAACCATTTAAGTTTACTGGCAGCGGGAATAAAACTGGTAGAAGCCTTACCCCAGGTTTGTTGGTTCCACTTGATGGCATCATCAGCAATCGGCCATGTTTCTGGTTGGAGTACCACGGGATGTCCCGTCGCGTCCGAGGCTTCCCTAAATCCCTTGGGCACTGAATAGTAAGTATCGCCATTAATGCCATCTGCTCCAACTTCAGCAGCCAGTTTGGCTATTTCAATATGATCCTCAACCCCTGAGTCCCTGGTACCATTATCCCAGGGCATGGTTGGAAGGAACACTTTAACACCGCGTCGTTGAAATTTCTTCACAACCTGTTTAAGTCCTTCTAATCCACCAGGAAGATCACTGGCCAGATCGATCTGGTTTCTATCATCTAATCCGATATTTGGATAGATATACCAGAGTAGCACGCTATCCAGACCACCAAAGCGTTCCTCAAGATCATCAAGGTACTTATCAACGGTATATTCACGTTTCTCAGGGTCATAAAAATAGCGATCCTCCACCATCATCTGAGCATGCACATAATTACTCTGGGACCAGAGTAATTCTGGGCGTCGGTACTCTGCATCATCATAAGCCAGACGCTTAAGGTGTTCTGCGCGCCAAATCTTCATCCCTTGACGCCATCTTTCTGCATGTTCGTTGACATCTATGCGCCACTGACCAATTTTCTGGAATGGCCACGATGGTGCACTTCCAGGTGTGGGTAAATGAATAGGTAGTGTATGTGGTTGGACATACGAGTCAGCCTGAATATTTGGAGCATCTGTTGATGAGTGAACTTTCGGTTTATTCAATGGGTTTAGTCCTCTTGTAGGTGAATATTGACTATTTCAAAAACGTCATTTTAATGGTTTGACCAGTTTTTCCCGTCTGAATCCTGGTAAGATAAATACCTGAGGGTGCCATGTTTCCTGTATCTGTTTCGCCAGACCACCAGACTGAATAGCTCCCAGCCTTCTGCTCACTCGTTATCAGAGTTTTAATTCTCTCGCCATAGATATTGACGATTTCGATGGAAACATTGGAAAGTTCGCTAACACGATATCGGATATTCGTGCTGGGATTAAAAGGATTTGGATAATTCTGGATCAGTTGGACCCGATCCGGTGTAATGTCACTATGATCTGAGATGTCAGCCAGTGGGTTGCTTTGGTTCAACATCCAAACCCAGAGACCATCAGTATCATAGGCCGGTTCCCAAGCCCAGTGACCTACACCCTCGTAGAGTGTAAAATGAACATCTGCGTTAAGAGCAGATAACCGATTGTAGGCATATTGAGAACCCTGCCAAGGTACACCATTGTCCTGATCTCCGTGAAAAATCCAAACTGTGCTATAGGCCAATCTTTCTACACCGGCTACATCTCTCGCAGAGATTGGGATAACCGCTGCGAATTTATTAGGATAGCTCACACCATACTCCCAGGCACCAAATCCACCACGACTCAAGCCTGTCAGATAAACTTTTGTCCTGTCTACCTCATATGTGTTCATGATTTCTTCAGCTAAAGCATTTATTCGATCCACATCCCAATGCACATCAGCATGCAATTGAGGGCAGAGTAAAATGAAATTGTTGTTCATCCCTTCTTCGTACCTTTCAGGAGGTCCCCCATCACGGATAGCATCCAGATCATATATGGCTGATCCAGATCCATGGAGATAGATGAGGAGGGGCCACTCATGGTTGCTATCCTCATACTCATCTGGTAAGTATAGTAGATAGTCATCATCTATGCTTTTATCGACCGTAGCAGTCATGCTTTTGTAGCTTGGATTTGGGGAAGCTGATCCATAAGTGGGTTCTTCGCCACTCACCCAGGTGTAAAATCCTGGATCAGAATACACTGTATCTCCAATGTCATGACCAAGGTCGTCAAAGATTGTTAAGTCCACATCTACATCATCCCAGTTTAATTCGTAGAACATGTTCTCAGCATCCACTACAGGGACTATATCGTCCTGGGCTCCATGGTAGATTCTGATTGAAAGTTCATGGACTTGCCAGACATTGGTTCCAGGAGATGAGGCAACTGGGGCAAATTTCTTAAACCTATCGGAGTGTAATAGGGCAAGCTCCCAGGAACCCCATCCACCACGATCCCCCAATCCTGTTAGCCATATCTCTGAATTATCCAAATGATAGGACCCACTTATGTGATCAATAAGGGCTAGGAGTGCCTCGGTATCCCAGAGTACGTCTCCAGGCAATTGTGGCGCAGCGATAAAATAATCAAAGGACATGCCTGACTCCACCTCTCCACACGGACCCACTGATCGGAGTTGATCGATATCTCCTAAATACTCTTCGCCCGTAAGAAAGAGTAAAAGCGGCTTCCCCTCGCTGGGTGTGTAGTCTTCAGGAATGTAAAGCAAGTAATCGATACCAACTTCTTTGGTAATTTCCGCTGTAAAGTTTAAATATTCTGGTAGCGTTTGAGCCTTTCCATCAGTCCATCCAATGCAGAGAAGAGACAAGACTCCCAGGCTGATTTTTTTAATTGGTGAATTAAATATTCGCTTCATTTAGCTTCCAATCCTACGATTTCTATTGGTTTGTGCAAGTAGCCATTGCCAGAGAGATGGATCACCATAGGCTCGATCCCAGGCATTGTGTCCAACTCCCTCATATAAAGTAAACTGGACATTGGAACCTGCTTTGTCAAGACGGCTATACATAAATTGACTCCCCTGCCAGGGTACCCCATCATCATCACCTCCATGAAATATCCACAGATTAGAAGATGCGAGTCGTTCAACTGCTGGAATGTCACGCGCTGATATCGGCACAATTCCAGCAAACAACTCAGGATGTTCTACAGCCAGTTCCCAGGTGCCAAAGCCTCCTCGGCTTAGCCCTGTAATGTATATCCTCGACTTATCAATTTGATACTTGCTGACTATTTTTTTGATTAGCGCATGTGTACGCTCTACATCCCAGGGAAGATTGGCATGAAGTTGGGGTGCCAAAAGTACGAAGTCTGAGTTCATCCCTTCTTCGAAAAGACGAGGTGGTCCCGTGCTCCTGATCTTTTCAATATCCTGGATAGCACTCCCGGAGCCATGCAAAAAAACAAGGAGTGGCCATTGTGTCTCTGTTTTTAAATAACCCCGAGGCAAATAAAGGAGGAAATTATCTTTAACGGTGCGGCTGATCTGTCGACTTATATGCTTTTCAATGATCTGATGACTCTGATTCCCCTGCTTAAAATTTGATCCAGTGAACCACATCCAGAAGTCTTCATTTAAGAAAACCTCATCTTGAATGTTGTGACCCAATGTATCAAACAAAGTGAGTTCAACATCAGATTTACAATAGTGATCTAGTTCGAAATACATATTCTCAGCATCTGCAGCTGGTGCCAAGTTGTTCATAGCACCGTGGAATATTCTAACGCTCCCTGCTCCCAATCGACAAATTTCCGTACACGCGGGTGCATTGATAGGTACGATCTTAGAGAAAGCATTGGGGTAACTTGTGGCTACATCCCAGGTTCCATAGCCACCTTCATCACCAAATCCAATGACCCCACGATTTGTAGTATCAATGTTGTATTTGGTCTCAATGTCTGCTACCATCTGCATGAGAGCCTCAACATCCCAGATACCAGTTTCCTTCAGCTGAGGCACCGCGAGGAAAAATTTACATTCCAATCCTGCCGCCAATGCCTTGCCCACACCTGAATTTATGGATTCATTGGGATCCGATCCAGTAAGGTAAAGAACCAGCTGCCAGTAGGTACTAGAATCATACGATGCAGGGACATAGAGGAGGTAGTCCACATCAATCTGTTTCTCAATGCTAAGCTCAGTCTGATGATATTCTGGCATAATAGAGCGTTGACAGCTCATTATGCTTAAAAAGACTATCAAACAACCAGCAAAACTGAGCTGGATTCTTGAAGAAGAAGCTGGATTGCGAAAAATTATGTAAGCCTCCTGAACTCTCAGGACCTGAGTGTTGTAAGCTTTTTGGCAACCTCAAAGAGTTCGCGATCAGAAGTAAATTGTAGACAAGTACCGTGAGGTTTCCGAACCTTTTCCACCCAGGACTCGGGAATCGCCTCAATACCATTCATGGCACCTGATAGAGCTCCCACGATGGCACCAATCGTATCAGTATCTCGACCAAAATTCCCGGCATAGATCATACCCTGTAGGAAATCACCTCCAGTAAGCTTAAAAACTGCAAAAGCCGACACAACAGCCTCAGGAACGGACGCCTTGTATTCACAGCGTATAGCCTGGTGAAGTGGCATCCACAGAGACGGAATAGAGTAATCATGTTTCTCTAATATTTTAAAGGCAGTATCAAAATTGTGTTTGAACCAACTACCCTCTGGCGCCCACTTTCGCGCTTCAGCTATAATCTCATCAACACTTCCACCTCCCATGGCGACTGCCACCGCGGCAGACACAGCTTGAGCCCCCCATATACCATCCCGGGAATGACTGATCTCAGCATCGACCAAGGCTAATTCCCCTGCCAGAGTTGGATCCCCTGCAGCCACAATGCCTGCAGGGGCAGCCCGCATGGCAGCACCATCACTCATGGTATAAGCATTGTATACACCTGTCTCTGGAGCTTGTAGACCACGTTTAATGTTCGTGGCAGCTTCGCGTTCACTAGCACCACCCCGTTTGAGCTCATCTTCCACAATCACATGTTCTTTCCAGGCGGCCAATACGTGTTCGCGGGTGGGATAACCATTCGAATTCAAGAGGATCTCCGCACTGAGGAGAGCAAATTCTGTATCATCTGTACTATAGGATGGCTTTTCCGGCCAATCCATGGTGATGCCATACAGGAATTGATTATCGTCATCCCGACAAGCATCCCCAAATGCATCCCCAATCGCAAGCCCGATCAGACACCCAGTAGCTTTAGAAATATATTGTTCATTAGTTAATGAAATTTGTTCAAATGTTGACATTTTATTACCTTCTGTTTGTTAAAAATCATCTATTGCAGTCATTTGTGGTGATTTACTTTGTGCATTTACATTCGTCACCACCCTATTGGTTCGGCGTGCGAGATCTGTAAAGTTCGCTCTATCAAAATTAGTCAATCCTGAACGAATCTGATTATTAAGGGGTTGAATCCATTTTAGGGGTAATCGGTTTGCTCCATTTACAATCCCTACTATCGAACCCGATGTAGCACCATTACAATCAGTATCCCACCCTCCCATCACAGCATTGCAAATTGTTTGTTCATAGTCACCCCCACCTTTTATCAAGGCAGCGACAGTCAGAGCAGCATTATTTATGGTGTGAACCCAGTGGTAATGCCCCAAGGATGCGTAAATGGTATCTACCACAGCTTCCCATTCGGTTTCTTCAATGGAAATATCCAACACAAAATTAATCGCTTTTGAGAATCTTGAATTTAGTGGGATTTGGTCAAGACCCATCTGTATAAGCTTTCTCATATCAGTTTCAATAAAAGCTGCTGCATTGATCGCGGCAAAAAACATTCCTCCATATATTCCAGTTCGAGTATGAGTCAATTGAGTGTCCCTCCATGAAAACTCTGCAGCCTTTTCCGGGTTGCCAGGACAAGCATAACCCCAAAAATCGGCACGAATTTGCCCACCTATCCATTCCCTATATGGATTAAGATATTGGGCAGATTCAGGTGGGGAAAGTCCGTTGAGGAGGTTAGAATATGCAATTCTTTCCGCGGTGAAAAGCTCAAGTGCAGAAAATTTTGTTAACCAGGTTGTAGCCACATCGTCTGAGGTAAAGCCAGGACCAAAAGTCTCAAGAATGTGAAGGTTAAGCATTGTATAATTGAGATCATCGTCCTCTGGCATACACTCGATGTTTTCTCTTAGGCTTTCGAAACCCAATCGTCTTTTCCACGGATATTTTTCTAGAAGATCAGCAGGCATCCCAACTTCAGTAAAATAATTTACTAGGGGCCAGGAGTCATTTGAATCCAACATTTCCCGAATGATTGTTCTATGATAGCGTTCAATTGGCTTTCCTAAAAGACAACCAGCAGCTCTGCCAAGCCAAGCACCTAAGGTTGCGTCATATAGTGCTTCTTTATCCATATTCAATTCTGGATTAATGCTTACAGGTTCAGATGGACGAACCCGTTTGATCCCCTCAAGATCGTTAGGCTCGTTTGTGACCAATTCTTCGGGTAATGGTCTTAAAGAAAGTTCAAGCATTATCTCTTTTGCTTCCTGCTGATTCTTTTCTGTATTCTCTGGATCAGCATTCTCTTGAATGATCTTTAAGAGCGATTTTTCATGTGTTACATCCATACCCTCATCCTGCCGCTGGATTATATCAAATTCTAATCGTTCTACATAATCGAGGTAGCGTATGATCATTCTTTTAGTACTCCCTTAAATCGCTAATTAATAACACCTGGTTTATCATAAATAACAAATCAAGTCCACATTACCATTTGAGCCCGCGAACCTGGTATCGGGCAAGTACAGAAGCGCTTTCACGTTCAATTCTTTCGGCAACTTCCTCTATACTCATCCTTCCTGAAAAAAACTCTTGAAAGGTGGGGTTTGCAACACGGCTCTTCCATTCTACGTAACCTGGAAGTCCCACCCAGGGTCCAACTGACAAGTGTTGGGCATTTTGCGAAACTATGTTCCACCCAGAAGCAACATCCTGTAAGCGAGGATCAGCGATACTTGATTTACGAGTAGGTAATACCCAATCGGATATTGCCAGCCGAGTAGAATTCTCAGCACTAAGCAGAAACTGAATAAATTCCATGGCTACTGCCTGACGAGTACAGGAATTCGGGACACTTAAGGTTTGAGAATTTATACCCATAGATTGGGAGATGGCTTTTATGGGAGGCATCACAGCCCAATGAAATCCTTCCCCGGCATTTTCCACTAGCTGTTGACGAGCCCAGGCTCCTGAAGACACCACCATGGCATAGTTCCCGGCCAGAAAACCAGGAATCATTTCAGTACCTGACTTTCCAACGCCAGAAGGTGCCATGGTTTTATCTATAAATAACATCTTTGCCATGGTACCAAGAAGTTTCTTTTCTGGTTCGCCTACTCTTACTTCTATGTTGCCTTGATCATCATTATAAAAGAATGAACCTCCAAATGAGATCGATAGATTCATAAATATATTGGCGCAATTTCGCAGCCCTAAAGCAGTGCCCCATTGATCCGTAACCCCATCTCCATCTCGATCAATAGTAAGTTTTTCTGCTGCAGCATGAACATCGTCCCAGGTCCAGGGATTCTCGATAGTGGGTGGTGTAACACCTGCCTCAGCAAATAGATCTGGATTATAAAGCACTATTGATGAGGCATTTAAAAAGGGAATTCCGATTACTTCGCCAGAGCTTCGTGTGACAGATGCCCAATTTACTTCAAGGACATCCTCGCGCATTTCTTTACTGATGTAGGGTGAAAGATCTGCTAGGTAATTCCGCAGGGCAAAATCAACAATAATTGCAGATTCATAATGGAAAATATCCGGAATATCTCCAGTTTCAAATCCTGTTATCAAGAAGTCATGCACTGCACTCCAGCTTCCCTGAATTAACTCTACTTGTTGTTCAGGATGGCGTTGATTCCATTGATCAGTTATCTCATTAACAACTTTCACTGCATCTTCCTGCCAGGCTAGGCTTAGGAATCTGAGAGGACCCGTTTGTACTTCTCCTGAACTATTGCGGGCAGTCAATTCTCCTGCGATGTAAAATGATATAATTATCGCTGACAGTAACCCGGCTATGATGAAGCCCTTGTAATTCAATATCCAAGATATCGCGCGATTCATAATTAGCCTTTCACAGCGCCTTGCAAAGCACCTGATGAAAACCATTTCCTCAGAATGGCAAATAATACAATGGAGGGAATTGTGGCAATAAAGCTGGCTGCAGCAAGAGGACCTGTCCTCGCCTGACCCTCAATTCCAGTGTAACGTGCTAGCTCCACTGGCAGTGTCGTCAGATCGGGACTTTTTAAAAGTACCAGAGCAAAAAAGAACTCATTCCAGGCGGAGATAAATGCAAATAACACAGCTGCACCGACGGCTGGGAGCAACAATGGCATAATGATTTTAAAAATTATTTGGCCTTGTGTGGCACCATCAATGGCCGCGGCTTCCTCGAGTTCAACTGGAATTTCTTTGACATACCCTTGCAACATCCATAGCACAAAAGGGATGTCCCAGACAACATATACCAATACGAGACCAGACAGAGAATCAGTGAGATGCAACGATCTAAGAATAATAAATAGCGGGATCATAATCAAGATAGCCGGAAATATTTGTGAAGTAAGTATCCACCCCATCACCAGCTTATTCACTGATGTTCTATACCTTGTGAGTGCGTAAGCTGCCGGGAGGGAAATCAGCACAACAATTATTGCTGTAACAATACCAACATATAAACTGTTGAGTATGCTTACCAACAGTCGTTCTTCCTCTAGCACCGTCAAGTAATGTTCTATTGTAAAAACTTCAGGAATTAAAGTGGGAATACCTGAATAAATTTCCGGGGTTGGCTTAAAAGAGGTTGAGATCATCCAGATAAGAGGAAAAAGCAGATATACCAAAAACATGAGTATAAGCCCATGCATTAGAACTCTGCTGACGCGTCGTTTTAGCATCCGACCTGAGATAATATTCATTGACTCCATTTAGCCCGTACGTTCCTTCAGTTGAACCTTTAGATAAAAGAATAAAAAGACGGAAATTATGATCACCATAACATTGCCGATAGCTGCCGCATAGCCAACATAGCCATAGCGGAAAGCTTCCTCGTATGCAGCCAACATTGGTAATCGCGTTAATCCACCTGGCCCCCCCTGGGTTAGAATCCAAATCAGGCCAAAGGCATTGAAATTCCACATAAAGGATAGCGAGACAACAGCGGCCATTATCGGCTTCATCATTGGCAAAGTAATATGTCGAAATTTGCGAAACGCAGAAGCCCCATCTAATTCAGCAGCTTCGTATAAACTGCCAGGTATAGTTTTCAGACCGGCCAGGAAAAAAAGCGCAGCTTTGGGAACTTCTCCCCAGACCCCTGCGACTATGATAGCTGGTAGAGCCCACTCGAAGCTAGCGAGCCAATTGATAGGATTGTCAATAATTCCCATCTGGGTCAGGATCAAATTTAATGCTCCAGTATCGGGACTATAGATTTGTCTCCACATAAGACCACGTACAATAGGTGGCATGGCCCAGGGAACCAACATCAGCACACTATAAAGTGAGGTCCAGCGCAATCCTTGATTGAGCAACAGAGCCAGGATCATTCCCAGCCCGATTTGCAAAGCTGTGACTATGGCTGTCCAGAGAAAACCAACCCCCATAGAACGCCAGAAAAAACGGTCCTGCATCATTATCCGGTAATTGTCTAAGCCGGAGAAATTAATTTGACCACCTAGCTCGTAGTCGGTGAATCCTATATATATACCACGGATGAGAGGTATAAACGATAGAAGCAGAACCGGTACCATTATCGGTAGGAGTAATTGAAGTTGATCCAGATTACGATTACGGGGTGTTCTAGTCAGTGTGACAGAATTTGCCATAGTCTAATCTACTAAATACTTTTTATATATTGAGGATGGGTTGTCATCATGGCTACTGATGAGTAATGAGTGGGAAACAAATATCCATAATTCAAAATATATTTAGGCTGTCACGTATTGGAATGTTCTAGTTGATATGATTTAATTGCTTCTAGGGTTGGGATTGAAGTTTGCGCACCTGCGCTCGTTACTGATAAACCTGCTGCAATCATGGCGCGCTCCACGACTGCTTCTAGCGTGTTAATGTTTGAATAATATGCAGCTAAAACACCATTGAAAACATCACCTGCACCGACAGTGTCTACTGCATGAACTTTGATAGCTGGTATTAGCATGCTTTTCCCAGGATGTGACATGAAAACACCTTCACTTCCTAGGGTGATTAAGACGATTTTGACACCGTATGAATGGAGCTTCTCTGCTGATTTTATAAGTGATTCATCGTCGGTAATCTTAATTCCCGTGAGCATCTCTGCTTCAGCTCGATTCGGTGTGATAATGTCAACATCCTTTAACAAATCTGGCGCTAAAGTTTGTGCTGGAGCTGGGTTCAGGATGACAGTTACATCAGTTTCTTGTGCCATTTTAATTGCAGCAGAAACAGATTCCAATGGTGTTTCAAGTTGAGTTAATAAAACATCTGCATCTTCAAAAACACTAGATTCGCTCGTAATATCCTGAGGTGATAATTTTCCGTTCGCACCAGAAGCTACAACAATGTTATTCTCACCCTGGCTATCCACTGTAATAAATGCCATACCGGTAGGTTCAATTTTTTCCTTCTGAATACTATGAGTATTGACACCCTTTAAAGTCAAAGCCTCTATTGCTCGTTTTCCATACAGATCAGATCCAACCTTAGCCAATAACGAAGTCCTGGCTCTTGCCAAACACGCCGCCACAGCCTGATTTGCACCCTTCCCACCGTGTCCATAAGCAAGACCATTTCCAATTACTGTTTCACCAGCCTTGGGAAAGACATCTACCTTTACTGTCATGTCGACATTATAGCTGCCAACAACAATGACCTTGTTACTTCTCATATTACATCCACATATACAGGCTAAAAGACAAAACCAAATGAAAACATATTCACATGATTTAAAATCCCAAAATCGAGGAAAGCATAACTCAGCGAAAGCTGGTAGCTTCCCAGCGAATATTTAAGACCTAATCCGAGAGTTAATCCGTCAGAATCGTAATTTAGTCGATAGCCTCCTCTGAGAAAAACCAATTCCTGGAAAACGTATTCCGCACCGACATTAATTTTTTCGGAGCCATCACTTTGAACTTTTCCTTCCAGGACCATAGTTAAATAGCTATTATCATCATCTCTGGCAAAAAAGTCATAGGCAACTGCCGTTCGAAACTCGAGCGGCATTCGTATATCTATCGGTTCAGATTGAAGTTCTTCACTATAGCTAACAAGGTGAGTATCTCCACCAAAGTTTCTGGCTGCAATTGATATTCTCAAGCTGTTTAGACCTGTATAGTATAGTGTTGAAAAATCAATTGCCCAATTGCTCATACCGATACCCGCAATTTCCTCGCTAATATATCGGATATTTCCACCTAGAGAAAGTCTATCTGTGATCAGCCTTGCATAGGATAATCCAATTGCTAAATCGTTACCAGTAAAGGTTTCCCCAGTGATAAGCGGAGCGGTTGTTCCACCTTGTTTCTCCTCGTGAATTGTTTCCGCGATATCTCCATAATCCAGTGTCACAAAACTCAAAGCAAGGGTCCCATAATTACCCCATCCTTTTGCAATGGAAACTGAGCTGTGTTTTATATCCGCCAGCCAATTTGTAGAATTGAATTGGACATCCAGGTCTTGGATAT
>JABIFG010000030.1 GCA_018650795.1 Fidelibacterota bacterium | reverse complement strand
TGCTATTCTTAGCATAGTATGCCATAATAGTGATGGAAAGAATTGAGGGGCCAGACGCGAGACGCTAAACTCAGTATGTGTTTTATCCAGTGGGATAGTCAGCTAAAGCATGTTGCCATTTATCAACATATCGCTTTATCAGTGTTCAATTTATAACTCGATTTGGCTGGCGAATATATGTTACTGTATATATTTGTACAAGCAATTATTTCATAATAGCATTTCATGCTATAGAGGTTGCACATCTGCATATCCTCAAATACAGATTATCACAAATTCAGTATAACCTACTGATATGCCGTGTATTACAGTGATTTGATAAAGTCTATCCAAAAAATTATAGATTAGGTGGGTTGCTATTCTCCAAATGATCCTCACGCTGAAAACCTCAAGACTTGTGTCCTATTGGGATGCAATTTCCTCAAAATGGTTTATCATACTCCATGTCACTTATCGAGATGATACTCATTGCAATCGGTCTGGCTATGGATGCCTCAGCTGTATCGATGACAGCCGCTGCTGCAGGATTTGCCAAAGACTACAGGGCCGTATTTCGTCTCGCTTTCCACTTTGGACTCTTTCAAGCCGTCATGCCATTCATTGGTTGGCTTTTAGGGTCGACAGTAGTGGATTACATCAGTGCATGGGATCACTGGATTGCCTTCACCTTATTGGCTATTGTAGGTGGTAGAATGGTTTTCTCCGGACTTTTACCTGGTGAGAATCGGCTTATGATTGATCCAACTAAGGGCTGGACTCTGGTCACCCTCAGCATCGCCACCAGTATAGATGCCCTTGCAGCCGGACTCAGCTTTTCCATGCTCAATGTCAGCATCTGGCTTCCATGTCTCCTCATTGGATTGATTACCTTCATTATGTCCGCCTTGTCCACACGTATCGGTAAAGCTGCGGGGCAATGGTTGGGACAAGGGGTCGAAATCCTGGGTGGACTGATTCTGATTGGAATTGGGCTGAGGATATTAGTCGACCATCTCTCTTGATCCTCCCCTCTAAAAAGTAAATCTCATTTGATCAATATTCTATTCCAGTGATATATGTCATTCACTTATATACGTGATATTATTTATCTTCTTTTACATATGCTCGAACACTATCATGTGCGCAATCAATTGAAAGCCCATTTATAGGAGGGGAATATGAATATTTTGCTACACAAATTAATGCTTCCAGTTTCACTGGTTCTTTTATTTGGAACCACATCACTGGAAGCCAGGAGTTTCCGCGTAAATCAATTACCCAATGGTAGCTCAGTCGGCTGTGGTGGCTGTCATGTTAGTCCATCCGGTGGTGGCGCCAGGAACGCATTTGGTTCTCTGGTTCAAAGCTCATTTCTCACTGGGGGTGGTGATGTGAATTGGGTTGCAAACCTGGCCACTGTTGATTCTGATGGTGACGGTTTCACAAATGGACACGAGCTGGAAGATCCCTTTGGGTTGTGGTCTACCGATAGTGCCAACCCTGGGAACTCAGCTTTTGTTACTAATCCGGGTTCCAGTTCTGATGTACCTAGCGGTGAAGCTGCCAAATTCTCCCTGCATATGAATATCACTGGAATGTCTCCGCATACAGGTCAATATTTTGAAATTAGTGTGGTTGATGTCGCTACCGACTCCGTTGTGGCCAACGAGGAGATAGCCAGTATCGTTGATCCTGATTTTGAGTACGTATTTATGCATGCTCTCGACGCTGGAGCTTCCTACAATATTGATATGTGGGCTGATCTCAATACCAACGGCAGCTATGATGCTCCCCCCACCGATCATTCATGGCGGATTGAGTTAAACAATGTTTCAGACAATACGGCACAAAATTTCCAGCATAACACCGATTTTACTGATCTTGGAGGAACCGTATCCATAGATTCGGAGACTTTCCAGCCACAAGATTTCGTACTCTATGAGAATTATCCCAATCCGTTTAATCCTGAAACCAGTATACGCTTCGAGCTGGCTTCTGCAGGACATGTCAATCTGGATATCTTCAATATTCGCGGAGAGCAGGTTGCTCAGTTGATTTCCAGTGAGCTCAACGCTGGAGCACACCAGGTACAGTGGTCAGCTAAAGATCTGGCAGGTAATGATCTCCCAACTGGTATCTATATCTATACCTTGAGACGTGGTGCACAGTCCCAATCCAAGCGGATGATGTTATTGAAATAGTGCTGAAATTATAGCCCTTACTGGGCTCAGAAATATGCAAACGCCCCTGATCAATTCAGGGGCGTTTTGTATTAAACATGTTTTCATATGTGCCCCCCTCGCCACACCGAAGAAATAGTCACCTCAAACCTCCCTGCTTTCTATAAGCTGTTGATCAACAAGCAATTATGGATAAATTAATCACCAATCTTGTTCGGTTATAATGAACTAATAAGCATTTGAGGTTTGCATGTTGTCCAAACAAACCATTCTCCATTATCGATATATGACTCTCGTCTATCTCGTATTCTTCATTAGCCTGAACCTGTACACTTGTTCATTCTATTATCCCTCAGATTCCAATCCCACAAAGGGTACAAATTCAAAGACATGGTACCAGGATGAAGTCTTCCAAAACCTGCTGGATAAACAGACCAATTCAACTGAATCAGCACAAAATAGTGCTCGCCTGCTGGTAAATGGGATCAATAGTTTTCCTCGACGATATGAAAATATGAGTACGGCTCAGTTTATTTTTGTCAAAACCTTTTTGTTTACAGATGATGAAGCAGGACGTCGTATGGCCTCTGTGCTTTCAGAACGTGCCCGTGCTGGTATTCCTGTGGTAGTTCAATATGATGTAAAGGGTTCCATAGAATCTGTTGATGTCCTCGTGGATATGGCTCAACATATCAATCTAGGTTTGCCCTTGGGCGAAAAGAACATCATCCATGAAATGAGAGAAGCTGGTGTCATCATCGTACCCAGCAACTCACCCAGCCGACCATATGAGATGGATGAATGGGCCGATAATATTCGAAGGTTAGTTGAAAATCCTGTTGCAGCTCTGAAACGCTCAGGTGAATCATTGATCTTGTATGACTACTGCGATCATGAGAAGTATTTTATCACAGGACACACTGGGGGTAGCATCCGCGCCATCGTAGGAGGTATGAATATAGCCGGTGAGTACGCCCTGGGCGGTGTGGTCGGTCGTCAGGATTCGATTAGTGGCAAAGTAGGCTGGCATGACGTTGACGTGGAGATTCAAGGTCCGGCAGCCAGGGACATCTATCAGGAATTTTTAAGAGATATGCAGGTGCATACTGGGCGAGATCTGCCAGCTGCTCTGCTGGGAGTAAAAGAAGCATTTAGCCAAAACCAAAATGGCATCCAGGATAGCGCTAGAGTCCGTTTGGTGGTGCATCATCCCCTTACTGATCGTAGCCGTGATGTTGAGGAATTGTATCGTGTCCTATTACTAGCAACACCTCCCCGGGAACCTGTATTTATTGCAACTGCATATTTTGCGCCCTCTAAACGCATTAGAGATGCCATCATTGCCCACACAAAACTTGGTGGGAGTGTTACTGTGCTGACCAACTCAATTGAATCAAACAATCACCCGATTCTTTCTGTCGCCTCGAATTATGCAGCACTTGAAATAATGAAGGAAACAGACCAGTTCTATCTGTATGAATGGATTCCAAGACCTAGAGCAGGCGAGCAGACCATGCATCAGAAGCTTGCATCATTTGGTCACAATGGTCCCGTTATTATTGGTTCTTTCAATCTGGATGCCCAGAGTGCCATCCATAATACCGAATCCGTAGTACTGATAGATGATCTGGCACTCAGACAGGAAATTGATCAACTGACTGATACATATTTAAGCCCATTATATTCAAAACAGATACTTAGAAATGACCTTGAAACCCAACCCATCTTGAATCAGATACATTCATTTCTCACCCATGAGTTCGCCTGGTATTGGCTGTAGATCAGTTTGCATTTCATCTGACCCATCACTGTTCTTATCATAATATGTGAGAAAGAACTAAATCGATTCCAGTATATTTAATTTGCATATGTAATCGTCTTAATGGCCTGATTGACAGTTAGTTACATTATTGTATTCATGTCAATATTATGCATAAATCTCTAAAAGTAATTTATCCCTTCAGATGAAAATCAGGGTTCATTTACCAAACAATTCTTCGTTTCTCCTGATAATATTTGTAAACTTGCTGTACTAACAGGGGAACACTAAAATGACTCAAGCAAAACACATTCTGAACTTATTCCTAATCTTGTTTTTTAGCTTCACTGGTATTCAAGGCGCTACCGTTTATCTCGTCCTGGGTTCGGATACAGCCATCTGGGATGGTATGTCAGTCAATCGTTATCATAACACCTATAATCAGGCACTCTACACAGATCCATCAATGAATGCCTATGAAGTCATGGATCCGGTCTTTCGGTCACAATTTGTCGATTCATATGGCCAGACCATGAAAATGACCTGGTGGATGATGGCCGGAAACATATTCCGCTATGCCACCAATACCAATTTCCCGGTTCCCAATATCATGACTCTCTATCTGATGCAGAAATATCATGGAGAAAATGTTCTCATCAATGGGGATGAGTTGTCCCTGCATTACCACACCTTTTTCTGGTCAGATTATGACCAGGATGGCATGTATTTCTGGAACCAGTCACTTACCTTTGGTGAATCCCGAGATGATTTTGATGTGACGCTTGCTCAATTCCTGTTGGAGGAGGATGTTTTCCCTGTCTCGTTTCGTAGTGGTTGGCATTTTATGGATAATGAGTGGCAACACTATCTGAATGAGCTACTCCCCTACAGCATGCACAATGCCTGGCCAGCCAATCGCGTCGACCAGGAAGAACCTTTGGACAACACTTATAACTGGTCTGAGTCTCCCTCCGCTTTTGTACCCTTTCGACCTGACCATGATAATTACATGGTGCCTGGCGATGGTCCGGGCTGGAACGTCCGCTCAGCCTCATTTGGACAGGTCGCAAATTCTAACATCATGAACTCCATTTTTGAAGCAGCCAGTAACGGTACCGATCAAGTTGCCTGCCTTTGGGCTCACCTGCCTGAAACTGATTTCCCGGAAAAGATGGCCACCATGAATCAGTTGGCCCATGCAGCAGCTGATATGTATCCTGATGTGGACTTTCGTTATTGTACGGCCATTGAAGCCATGCAACTCTGGCGGGGAACCGCTGATGTGACACCACCTGAGGTCAGTATCGTTAGTCAGGGTTCAGAAGACAATCTATTCTATAATATTTCCTCAAATGAACCCCTTTTTATGCCCCAGCCCTTTGTCGCCATCAAATACAAGGATGAAAGTTACTTCAAACTCGAATGTATCCAACAAACTGACCTGTCGTGGAACACTGAAATCATCCCCTATCCTTCAGAATTAGCAAAACTGGGTGTAGCTGCCACGGATACTGCAGGAAATCTCACAACGGAATTTGTCAAGCTCATTCCGGATGACATCTATATGGACAATGAAGATCTAGGCTATACTGAATTATCAGGAACCTGGAGTAATACTGACAATGCAGCCTGGGGAGTTGATGCTCGAACAGCTACAACCAATCAAAGCGACCCGGCTCACGTTTCATGGGCTCCAAACGTCCAGGAAGCTTCCCTTTATCACCTTTTCATTCAGATGCCGGCAACTAACTCATCAGCTTTTCCACTACAGGCTGTTATTCATTCCAATACGGCAATTGACACATTGGAGCTGGAGGCACCCTTGCCTGCCCATGAATGGATCTATCTGGCGACGATTCCCCTTGATGCTGGTCAAACCGACGTGCTTGAGCTCATGAGCGACATCTCAGAACCAGTCACTGGCGCAAATCTGACTGTGGATGTCATCAAACTCTCCGCCAGAGTTCGTGATAGAGACATTCATCTCTCCAGCCAGGCGCTAAACTTTGGAGAGATCAGCCTCGATCGTACAGTCTCTCAAAACCTGAGAATCAGCAATCACGGAACTGAAGTCTTGACCATTCAAAATATTGAAAGCTCCAGAGGTCATGTTGGTTATGAAATCGCTCTACCCTATCAACTTGCAGGAATGACTGAAATAGACCTCGAGCTAAACCTCCACCCCCTGGATTTGGGTCCACTTGAGGACACTCTCAGGATAAGCTGTGATGACACCATGCACCCTGAGATGGAGATTATCATTACAGCAAATGTGCAATACCCATTTTACGTCGTGGATAATGAACAGAGTGATGTGTATAGTGAATCTGGTGAATGGTTTACCAGCGTAGCACAGGCCTGGGGACCATCCAGTAGATATGCCTGGCTCAACGCTGGCGCTTCAGCATCTTTTCGTCTGGAACCCGAAGATGCGGGATATTATGAGATCTTCGAGATCGTCCCAACTACCATTAATTCCAGCGATGATGCCCTCTACATTCTAAAAATTAATGGAGCACCTGTTGATTCAGTATTTCTGGATCAGAATGCTGGTAGTGGTAGCTGGGTAAGTGTAGGCAACTACTATTTACCTGTGGATACACCCATTCATTTAGAGGTCCATGATACTGGTAACAGTACTGTTGGAGCAGTACTCAGAGCTGATGCAGTGAAGCTTCAAATGCTTGATCCAAGTGGTATAGAAGCGGATGAAGCTCACCAAAACCCACACACTTTCCAACTCAATCAGAATTTTCCCAATCCCTTTAATCCTACGACGACCATAGGCTACCAAATTCCATATGACTCGAAAATCAAGCTCACCATATTTGACATTCGTGGACAGGAGATTGTAACCTTGACAGAAGGGTATCAAAGTGTGGGTCACCACGAGCTTCAGTGGTCAGGCATAAACCAGGCGGGACAAACTGTGAGTACGGGTGTTTACTTCTGTCGTCTGATCAGCGACAATTCTCAGCAAACCATTAAAATGCTTTATTTAAGATGAGTCAAATGAAATCCATTAACCCGGCTACTGGCAAATTAATCGGTGAATATCCGGTTTATTCTAATGATGAGACTACGGATATTATCTCGAAAACTCAGGCGACCTGGGCAAGCTGGAAAGTAACGGATTTTGAACAACGCTCCATTCTGATGCATAGTGCAGCGAGTGTCTTGCGTAACGAGAAAGACGACCTGGCACGAGTTATGGCATTGGAAATGGGGAAAGTTATGCATGAAGCTCAGGCTGAAATTGAAAAATGTGCCTGGGTATGTGATTTCTACGCCGATAATGCCAAAGCTTTCCTGGCTGATGAAATCGTTGAAACAAACGCTTCAAAAAGTTTTGTAAGCTTTGAGCCCATCGGAATTGTACTGGCAGTTATGCCCTGGAATTTCCCATTCTGGCAGGTATTTCGCTTCGCGGCACCTGCCCTTATGGCTGGCAATGCCGCCGTACTCAAGCATGCTTCCAATGTTCCAGCTTGTGCCCTGGCGATTGAGAAAATATTTGTTAAAGCTGGGTTCCCAGAGAATCTCTTCCGAACACTTATGATTTCAGCCAGCCAGGTGGAAGCTGTGATCATGAATCCCTACGTGAAAGCGGTGACCCTGACTGGTAGTGAAGCTGCCGGGATGAACGTTGCAGCTATTGCTGGTCGGGAATTGAAGAAAACTGTCCTGGAACTGGGTGGTGCCGACCCATTTATTGTGCTAGATGATGCAGATATAGGGACTTGTGTGAATACCGCTGTCAATGCACGTATGATCAACAATGGACAAAGCTGTATTGCAGCCAAAAGGTTTATCGTGGTTGAATCACGACTTGAAGAATTTGAAACCAGAAAAACTGAGCTTATGTCAGCGCTGATTGCAGGTGACCCACTACTTCCAAATACACAGGTAGGACCCCTGGCACGGGCTGATCTGCGTGCTGAATTGCATGAGCAAGTGCAAGCAAGTCTTGATGCAGGTGCCCGTCTCCTGCTGGGAGGAAAATCTATTCCAGGACCAGGGTATTTTTATGAACCTACCATTATTAGCGATGTGAGAGCAGGTATGAGTCTCTACCGAGAGGAAACATTTGGTCCTGTTTCCACTATCATCCCTGTAAAGGATACTGATGAGGCGATTGGAGTGGCCAATGACTCCGAATTTGGTCTGGGTGCTTCCCTTTGGACAAACGATCTCACTAGGGGTGAACACCTCGCTCGACAAATTGAGAGTGGCGCAGTATTTATTAACGGGATGACGGTCTCTGATCCCAGACTTCCATTTGGAGGAATTAAACGCTCCGGTTACGGGCGTGAGCTTTCACATTTTGGTATACGTGAGTTTACCAATATTAAATCTATCTGGATCGCATAGCTTCAGTTTAAACTCAATATCATCATTTAAGTATATCCCATAACTGCCTATACATCAGGCGTATATGAACATTATATTAAGAGTTCTCGCAAAGTAATGGATAATCAGATCACCATCATCACTACCTCCCAGGGAAAATTATTGAACCAAAATAATGGTTTTTTGGATTACTTCAGAGATGAGAATAATTAGTGTCTGTCCATAAAGTTAGTTTGTATGCAGATGCTATTACAGTTTCTGTATTAGATTCACAGATTCCAGATCGTCACCCCGAGCGGAGTCGAGGGGCTATTATTTTGTATCACAGTATGTTATCCCTCGACTCCGCTCGGGATGACGACCAAGAAACAACAAGTAAAACATCAAAAAAAGACTTTTTAGACAGACTTTAATTAGCCCCTTGCTTCATTAGATTTGACCGATTAAATAATGCCTTATATTTGAATCAACACGATGAAGAAATACTACCATTGTTGGATATTAAAATTGATAGCTCATCATCCTTTGAGTATATACTAATTGATTTGTTGTAAGCTGCTCTGACCAGATGCCCAATTTACCAGGAGGTTCGCATGTCCGCGACTGACGTGACATCACAAATGAGAGATTTCGGTGACTCTACTGAATACAAGCGTGACCTGGGGCTCATCGAAGCCATTTCCATTGTAGTCAGCAGGATTATCGGATCAGGGATATTCAGAACCCCTGCCCCTATTATGGCTCTGGTCGGTTGTACTTCATTGTTTGGTCTGGTGTGGGTACTGGGAGGGGTTGTAACCATATTTGGAGCTGTAGTCTATGCAGAGTTAGCTGCGATGATGCCTCGCTCCGGCGGTCCTTATGTATATTTGAAAATGGCTTAT
>JABIFG010000226.1 GCA_018650795.1 Fidelibacterota bacterium | reverse complement strand
GGTGATGGGGCAGTACAATATCCCGCTGGATATCGGTACCGCAATGGTGGCGGTGATCGCACTGGGGATCTGTGTGGATGACACCATCCACTTTCTCAGCCGTTACCACTCCTTTACCCGAGGCAATGAGGATGTAGAGATGGCGCTGCGGCAGACCATTGTGCATGAGGCAACACCGATCACAACCACCTCCATTGCGTTGATCTTTGGTTTCCTAACCTTGACCTTCTCCACCTTTCAGCCCGTGGTCTACTTTGGGGCTTTGAGTGCGATGGTGATCTTCTTGGCGCTCTTCACCAATTTTGTATTGACCCCTATTCTGCTCTCTTATGTTCACCTGATTACGGTTTGGGATATGGTCTCTCTCAATCTGAAAACGGCGGTGCTGAGCCATAGCAAGATCTTCCAGGGGATGAGAAGTTTTCAGATTAAACAGGTGATCCTGACTGGGGAGATCCATGAGCATGAGAATGGGGTGGTTATTGCTCAACAGGGAACCCCCGCAGATGAGATCTATGTGGTGCTTGCGGGGAATGTGAAAGTTACCCGTAAAGAGGAAAGTGGGGCGGTTTACGAAGTGCGTAGAGTTCCGGCGGGTGGTGTGTTTGGTGAGGCCTCGCTGCTTGCTGCGGATAACCATTTCGCCACTGTTTCAGCGATTCATTATGCAAAGATACTGACGATTAAATCGAAACGAATTCATCACCTAGAGCGGTTCCATCCGCGTGTTGCCTTGCGACTGTTTCGCAACCTTTCTGAAATTTTGGGTGTACGTCTGGTTGCACAAGGTGCGCGGGCAACGCAGAGGGAGGGTTGATCCCTCTTCTATTTGCGTGGAATACCCAGCCGCTTGCGGATACGCCATAGTTTGTCACGACTGAAGCAGAGGCGGCGTGCCAGTTCAGTTTCGGTCATGCTGTGTTGGTGTTGCAGAATAACCTGGCGATGGTACTCATCGACTCCCATCAATGGAAGCAGCCCCTGTTCGCCTTGATTTGCAGCGCTATGTCCGCACAGAATCCCCTTGAGCTGTTGGATTACATCGGTATCCCTTCCGTGTTCTGAGAGCTTCTGATTTTGTCGCTCGTTTGCGGTGCCATACTTGGATATCGCTTCATCAACCTCTGCGACCAGCTTCTCCATCAAAATTGGTTTCTGCAGGTAGCCGATGGCTCCATGTCGCATCGATTCGCTGGCGCTACCTACATCACCATGCCCCGTGAGAATGATAACGGGTAGCTCTGCGTGCTGTTTCTCTATCTCTTTCAATAGGGTGATGCCATCCATAAGAGGCATTTTTAGATCCAGTAGCATTAGATCGACAAGAGCGCTATCAAGGTACTCCATTACGGTCTCGGGGCGATTGATCGTGACGACTTGATATCCGCGATCAGCAAGCTCTTCGCTCACCACCTCTAGCAGAAGTGGGTCATCATCGACCATCAATATGCTTCGTTCTTTATTTGTATCTTTATCTCTCATGGGGTGAAGGGTATCTTGTCCTGAGTAAGCCCTCAAGCATTAGGCTGATGGCGTATCGCTCTTGAAGCGGATGATTGCTGTTGTCCCCAGATCTTTCTGGCTATCAAAGGTAAGTGCTGCTTGAAAGCGGCGAACAATCCCCTTTGCGATGAAGAGTCCTAGACCGGTTCCATCTCCAATATTCTTGGTGGTATAGAAGGGTTCCATGCAACGGAGTCGCTGCTCCTCATCCATCCCAGCTCCATTATCTTGGATGGTCAGTGTAGGCGGGGTCTCCATAGTAAAGTGGACCCAGATCTTACCGTTAGGTTGGGGCTGCTTTTTGGTGCGCTCTTCAATGGCATGTAGTGCATTATTGATTAGGTTGGTGATCAGTTGCTCTAGCTGACGCTCCTCTCCCCATATATCCAGAGGGGCAGCATTCTCATTGTCGATGTTGATTTCAAGCTCAACGCCCTGTTGCTGACAAATGGAGTGAAAGAACTGGAGGCCGTGTTCAATGGCGGGGAGTGGCTCAAACCAGCGATTGCTAGGGATCTCGTTGTCCTGATAACTATAGCTGCGCATATGACGGATGATCTCATTGGCCTTTACCACCGCGCTTGCTGCTTGGTCGAGTGGCTTGCTCAACTGCTCTGGTGAGAAGTCAGGCTTGCTGCCGAGCCTACGGATTCGGTCCAGTATGGTACTGATGACCATCATTGGCTGGTTGATCTCATGGGCGATCATGCTCGACATCTCCCCCAAAGCCGTGAGGCGGCTGGCATGGATCATCTGTCCCTCCGCCAGTACATAGCGTTTGATTGAGTCTAGACGATGTACAATCATCTCATCAGAGTCCTCTTTATAGAGTACATCCAGCCCGGTCCCCTTCAGTGACTTGGACTCACTGCGTGAGGTATAGATCAGGGTTAGTGGGTCTCCAGCACCCTCAAGAGTGCGAAGTTCTCGTGCCAGCTCTACGCCAGTACCATCCGGCAGGTAGTAGTCGAGGATAGCCAGTTGAGGTCGGGTCTGTTGAGCCAACTTGAGAGCGCTGTGTTTATCTTCAGCAAGAATGACCTCGTAACCATGAGTGGTTAGCAGGCTGTAGTAAACCTCACGTATGGTTGCTGAGTCATCGACAAAGAGAATACGAAAGGCATCATCATGGCTGTTAGGGAGTACCAGATCATTCATCTCGCGCTGTAGCACCCAAGCGCCTACCAAGCGCTTCATCGCATTAATGCGCAGTATAAAGCGTTCGAAAGAGTCATCTTTACTGATCAGTTCAATGGCCCCTGCAGTCAGTGCTTTATCGACAACCTCAGGGTGTTGTGAGTGCATGGCGCAGACCATCCCTTGGGTGCGCGGGTTTTGGTGCAGCTTGTGGATCAGCTCATCACCATTGCCATCGGGCATGGCGTAGTCAATGATCCCAATTTCGGGTTGATGCTCCTTGGCAATCTCCAGTGCCTCGGATGC
>JABIFG010000225.1 GCA_018650795.1 Fidelibacterota bacterium | reverse complement strand
GTTCGTTTTGCGACAGTTGCACCTGTCACGATAGGATCATAGACAACTCTTTACAGAGTGTCAAGAAATAAATTAATAATTCTATCCTGACACGACTATCAGCAGGTTATCGAGTGATTGGTCTGTAAACTTGGGCTACAGCCTATGTTGACTATCTGTGGCGGGTGATTGGCATAGTTGATGGTATAGAAGCGCTCATAATCGCTGCACCAGTGGTATAGAGCCATTGGTGGGGTAACTTAGCTGCAGAGGAGTGTCTTTAGTACCCCAGGTGCAACCAGTGCCAATCCCCCCCCATCTACGAATAACAGGGGGGCGGTTATCATGTTCTCCCTCCCACAGAATCGACCTCTCTGAAAAATTTTATTTTTTGAAAATCCTTCGAGCTTTACGGTGTCACTTTAGTAGCGTAGACATTGGAATGAACAGAGGCTGCACAGAGCCTTCTATTGGAAGGCTTCTAATGTCTCCTGTGCAGTACCAGGACTACGCTTGTTGAGGTATTCATTTATACTGAAAAGAGAGCCGATAAAGAACGTGATGCGATCATGTTCGGAGGTGTCTACTACATTCACAGGGCACCAGCCACTGGTTCGATGTGACCAGAGGGCAATGGATTCAAGGGCTACTAGCCCGTGTTGGAGACGAGTGCCGAATCTACGTGGTTACCATCATGCTGGAGCATGAAGGGGCTGTGCATGATCGATGACCTAGGGTGTTGAGTGGGTAGTGGGAGGCAGCAGTGCGACCTAAGCAGCCTCTGAAGCTTCTCACTTCTACCAAACAGACTTCAGGTTGAGGCTATCAGATAGAACGGAGAAGTCTTTTGAGACTGCTGGAGGTGCGCTTAATGCCCCAAGCATATTCCATCGTAGCCACAAGAGTGACCGCGCACTCCGCGCCTTACGATATAGCTTGTTGTAACCACACGCTGTGTTCGACCAGACCTATATGCTGGAGCATAACCATATGAAGAGAGATATACTGGTGATGTTACAGTTCTATATCTCGGATATGTATGGTGATATGAATAGTGATGGTGATGTGACGAAGCAGCCGCGACTCCTCCTATCAATACGGCAACTGTGAATGGGTCGATTGCTTGCGATGACTGCGAGAAAGAAATAGATGCTATCGACAGAGCAATTACTGAGCCCAATCTTTTTGCCTGACAAATGTTCTTCATTTTCTGCCCTCAAACTTTAGAGACACGAACCGCCGTAAGCACAAGTAACTACTGGATCAATACCAGAGTAAGCTGGTACAACAACTCTTGGCGATATCACTGTTGGTGCATATGTAGGATAAGCTGGTGCAACGATTACTCTTGGCGCGTAAGCCTGCGTGACGACTGCTGCAGGCGCATAAGCTGGCGCAACGATCACCCTTGGCGCTAAGTAATGGGCGTCTGTAACTACAGGATGAGAATAGTGGGAGTAGTAAGGATCATAGTGAGATAGATGATGATGCGAGCCGCACCCAGACAACAGAAGTAGTAAGCTTGTAATTGATATTGCATAAATTGCTTTTTTCACAGTTAAGGTCTCTCTTGGTTGCGCCTAAGGTGATTCTTAGTGAATAGTGTAAATATATACCTACAACCTTAGAAAACAAGATATATTACCTAATATTACACAGAGCCGAAGCTCAACGTAATAGACTGTTATTTAAACTGAAATAACCATAACTAAAGGTCTTCCTATACGCAACTAAGAGGCTCCCTATAACCCACTAAGGATTTACTTACCTGCTCCAGTAAGCCCTCTCCATCAAGGATTGAAACATCAAAAGGTGCTGTCATAGTGAAGTGCAATCTTTAGTCAGAGCGCCATTCTATTGACCTGTAGCCCCCCAGAGAGTGGGTTAATCCACCTGACAGCAAGAGGGTACTGTTATTAAGGGTTGCCAGTCATCTACCCTTACAGATATCCGTTCAGGAGTAGCATGTTGTTAGGGGGTAGATGTCTGGCTGGCCCTAGTGAAGGAAACCGTGGGCCGATAGCAGTAGGTCTCTACAGCGTGAATGGCTATGGAGATTAGTCGAATTACCTTTTTCCGTAAGTGCCACAATTCTCCTTGATAGGTAACAGACCCAGAAGAGTAGAGCTTCGGAGTGATGTGTTCTGGCGTTAGCAGTAGCACAAAAAGTCTGATTTTCTGGCCTATTTTTGATCGGCACGCAGCACTCCCTATTACCGACTCAGGCCGGTAATCAAAATTTGCCTTCGGAGTGAAGTCTGCAAAGGCACTCATGATATCGCCTCGATTACGGGTGGTGCTCTGGGAAAT
>JABIFG010000224.1 GCA_018650795.1 Fidelibacterota bacterium | reverse complement strand
ATCTTCAACACCCAAGTATGTGATTGTTTAAATAGATAGTTTTGTCATTTGCCAGAGCGCAAAATTCAGCTCTAAGTGGAATTGAGTATCGAAAGATTGGTTCGGATGGCTCAGAATATGTGCCTAGATAAGATCGGAATACCATGTAAGGTGGAATAGATAGTCGCTTCCCCCTATAAGCTACTTGTATTGATCTAATGTCCGCTGCAACATAGAGGCAACCTCAGCACGAAAATATTGTGGAGAAATAACCTCCACTTCATCCCCAAAGCCCAAAACCCACCAGCGCAACTGATTACTATTCTTCACTGTAGCCTTTACCCGTATGCATCCATCATCAAGGTCATCAATAATTTGATCCAGAGACAAGGGTGTCTCCTTCAGGTGAGCTCCTCTATTTGCTGTAAATATAAGTTCTATCTGGAATGGATCACCTAGAAGATAGGCAAAATTCCCACTCTGAATATAGTGGTCCAAGTCAAACCCCTTCGGAATCCAGTGCGGTGAATGTGGCACGAGTCTTAGGGTTTCAATACGCCGAAATGTGGCATTCATCATGATTCTATTTCAACAATGTAAATTTTTTCCATTTTAACGTGTTATGCGACAAAAATTAACGCGTACAAGTTAGAGAATGAGTTTTTTGAGGGGTATTCAATCGAAATATGAGGCGCGTATAGATAATTAATTATAAATGTAAACAATTGTTACAAAGAGGTTGGGCGTTATCACCCTATACCAAACTATTTTTATTTCTAAGTAAAGGGTGAGAGGATACTTGTTATGTATAATGAATATTGCTGTGATGATATTTGATAAGGGGCATACAGGGAAATTGCTCCATCTATTTGATGTTTGATAAATACGCACATCAGGAATGATGCATTAACATGGTTGTCAGTTCAAGAAAATGATAGTCGTAGGGATGATGTGATAAATGATAATTAGATAATGCATTTTTAGGGAGATGATAGGTTGTTAGATCATAAGGAGGGCATATAAGTGAGGTATGCGAAAGATAGTTATTAGCCAAATTTAGATGTGCTAATTTCAAGCTAAATAAATTTAGCGTTCTAGCAGTCAGTTTTAGGTCATACAAACAAAAATAGAGGAATATTGTGTTATGCACAGGATCACCATAGAAGATATACAGAAATCAACACTGGATTTATTGAATAGATCAATAGCTACTGTGGATGGAATAATTAAAGATAATGATATTAGCGATGAGAAAGGATTGCTTTCTGATGCATCGCTAAAAGATCGACTAAGTGTATTATCTAACGAAATAGATAAAGTTGATGAGCTGGAGATGGTGATTGCTGTAGTAGGTACTATGAAGGCCGGAAAATCGACAACAATAAATGCTATTGTTGGTCAAGAGGTATTGCCAAATCGTTCCTATCCAATGACAGCGCTTCCCACATTAGTTACTCACAAAAAAGAATGTTTTGTACCTACATTATCATTTCAAAAACGTGAGCCCATCATCGCGATGAGCAGAGAAGTTTCAAAGAAGCTAAAGAGTTCAGGTGATAAAAAAAATAGGGGATTTCATAATCGAAGTGAAGCTAAAGAGGTCGTGGAGAAAATTATAGAAGATGGAGAATTACAGATAAAAGAAAACTATCAAGGACAAGAAGAGATATTTAATTTTCTTAGGTTATTGAACGACCTAATGCGTCTCGCGAAAGAATTGAAGATTGATCCGCCTTATGAAGAGTATGAATCTGTAGATGATTTCCCAAAGATAGAAGTTGAATTCTCTCACCTGAAAGAGTCTAAAGGTGACACCAATGGAAGGCTGTCTATTTTAGATACTCCTGGTCCTAATGAATATGGGACAAGTAATAAATTTAAGAGAATTTTTCAAAATCAATTGAGTAAAGCGTCCGCTGTATTGCTTGTGGTCGATTATACTCAGATAGGGAGTACCGCAGGGGGGGATGTTCGTGAAGAGATTGATAAAATGAGTGAAGTACTTATCAATAACACCTATGTACTGCTGAATAAGTTTGATAATCACAGCGATCGAAATGATGCTCCAAAAGAGCAGATTATTAAAGACTTCTCTGAGCAGTTGATGAAAGGAAGAATATCTGAGGAGCGCATATTTCCTGTCTCAGCCCTTTCAGGTTTTTTGGCTAACTTAATCTTGAGGGATCTAAAAGCTGGCAATGATATCGACCCAGAAGGAGAGTGGGTTGCAGAATTTGGTGAAGAAATTATGGGAAAGCGTTGGCGCAGAAAAATTGATGACAGAGAAGAGGTTGAAGCATCTGCTCTTGATGGATGGGATGATAGTGGTTTCAGTGCTCCTTTAGAAAAAGTTATACGCCAAGCCCACCAAGAGGCAGCATTTAAGAGTCTAGAGTCTGCAATTGGAAAACTGATGGATGCATCGGTAAGTAATGGAATTAATGCGCTTCATGGATCGTTCTCGGCAGACGTTGAAGTTATAAGTAAGGCAATTGATGGCGCAAAAAAAGATATTGAACAGATAGCGCTAGTCAAGAAATCATTAAGTGATAATTTTTCTCAACAATCTGTTCAGGTAAAAAAAGATTTTTACGCTGCTTTCGAGAAGGAGTCAGAGACATTAATCAGAAATGCTGAATTTATTTTCTCGGAAAGTAGTGAAGATGATATTGAAAGTATATCTAATGGACTTTATGATGATTGGCATGCAATGAGAGAGAAAAGGCATAGCGGTTTCGGAGGCTTATTGGGTGAAAGAAACATAATGTTATATGGTAATGTGCTGGTTAGATCGAGTGATATTGGTGCTCGAATAGATAGAGACCAAATTATAAATAAAATTAAGAAAGCCATTAAAAAAACAAAGCCTGTTAGTTATGATTTAGAGTTTGACGACAAAGAAGATGCAGGTGCTGTTATCGATGGTATTAACAATATGCTGGAATTATCTATAGCAGAATTCAATGGCAATATTAATGCTCTATTAGAGTGGAGTATTGATGAATACAGTAACAGAGCAAATCAATTGGTTGATGATCAAGTTGTGGTAATCATTGAAGAGGCAAAAAACAAGCTAGGAGATAGTGGTTTTAAGGTTGATTTTAATGCTGAGACAATTGGAAAAGCAAAGTTAGGCAATGTTGATTTTCAGGGCATTAGTTATCGAATTCAAAAAAGACAGAATAAAACAAAGGAAAAAAAAGTAGGTACTGGGTTGTTTTCAGTCTTGATGAATTACTTAAATAGTAACTGGGGGTTAGAGGAATACATTTTTGAGAAAGATGTATATTCTATAAATAAACGCACAGTAATCACAAAGATCAAAGAAAGTGTGGGGGGTTATAAAATAAAAATTGAGGGCGAAATTGAGGATAGTCTAGGTTCGGTGTTGCTTGAGATAAAACAGCAAGTATCCCTCTTAGAGGATTATTTGGAGCAATATCGTCAGAGTATGATCAGCGGCCTAGAAATACAGCAGGGAGCTGTAAAGGATAAAGTAAAACTGAAAAAAAAAATAAGCGCAGTCGCAAAAATAGTTAATTATGATAAAACAGACATTGTTGATGCAAAAAATCAGTTGAATCAGCTGATGAAAGATTTAGTATGAGGAAAATCTGTGAGCACAGATAGTAAAAGCCATCTGTTGACGCAGTTCGGCATCTCTCCCGAGACGGTAGAAATGCTTGAAGTTAGTCAGCAAAAACATCCTCACATCATAGACGGTGTGTTGGTTGACCTAATTAATGGGATAGAAGTTATTGCTGATCATGTAAAGGTATCTAAATCTAGAAATTTCCCCAGTCGCATCTTAGATTCAGTATTAGGGAAATCCAAGGAACGGCAGGATATTATCAATCAAAATGTATTATGCGGTCTAGAGGCTACCTCTAACTGGTTGCAACGACATGATGGTGATTTTCTGAAAATCAGGCTTTCATTATCTCAAACACTCGACCATGTCAGTAAAAATAGAGATGCAATCAAAGTTCTGCAGCAGCGAAGTAACAGACAAGATGTAAAAGTAGGTAGAATGATAGGGGCGCTAAATGAAATTATTTTATCAGCTCATGACACTAACAACCGTATTGATGAGTTGAACTATCGTGATAAGGCACAAAGTCACCTTCAGAGTGAAACAGACCGCTGGGAGTCTGGAAGGAATATATATCCGGGAGAGTTTGTACAGCTCTACAATCTATTAGATAATCTTCAGCATGGAGATTTTGGCTTCTACCTCAACTATGGAAAATCAGAACTTATTGAAAAGGAGAGGTTGAAAGCTAATTTACTGGATAAGTGCCGCATTCTCTTGTCTAAGAGGTTAGGTATTGAGTCTGGTGCTGTTTTGAACTCAAAGCACTGCTGGAGTATGGACGAAATCTCGCGTGAGTGTGGTCTATTAAGCAGTAGAGAGAAAGAGTCACTTTCTTATCTTTCAATGTGGAGCAGTACTGATACACCGATGACGCACCTCTTACATTCTTTAGTTGCGAATAGTAATGTGGTGCATAAAAGAAGCGTTGTAGTCATTTCCCGCGTTGTAGACCGAATGGTGAATGAGCACTTTTCTTTTTGTGAGTCCAATTAATCACCGTGAATACTGAAGAGTCAGTGAACAGCAAACTAGGATTAGTTCTATCTGGTGGAGGTGCTAAAGGTGCCTATCAAGTAGGAGTGCTTCAGTATATGGCAGAAATTGATTTGAATGTTGATGCAGTTTCAGGCACAAGTATCGGAGCTCTAAATGGAGCAGTTATCTCGGCGGAGAGGAGCCTAGTCAAAGGTGCAAATGCGCTTCTTTCGATTTGGACGGAATTGAGTGTTTGCTCGCCAATGAAGTTTCAGGAGCTTCAGTTGAATGGGTTTATTTCGGTTCCTGAGATTTTTATGCTCTTACTACCAGGGGCTCAATTAGTTGCACCACTTGTAGCTTTGTCAAAACTACCGCAATACAGTGGTATAGGTGAAGATATACGGGCATGGTTTGATAGTGATTATAAAAGTAGTGAAGAATATAAGATTAAACTAGAGGAGGGTAATAAGGGATGGTTATCATCTACGCCATCTCTAGATATTTTAAACAAATATGCTAGCAAGGATAAGCTTGTTAAGGGGATAGAGTTCTATGTTGGCCTATATGAAAGTAGAGGCGTCTTTGCAGATTTTACTGAGTACGTGAAGGGAAATTATCTTCGCATCAAAGACACTAAAGAGTCACAGTTCTGGAGAGTGCAAGATTTGCCACTTAATATAGTGCATGAAGCGATTTTAGCTTCGGCTGCTTTGCCAATGTTTTTTGACGGGCGTGTTATTAAAGGAAAAGTGTACCGAGATGGTGGTGTGGGAGGAGCTGCTATACAGTCTGGAAATACCCCTGCTAGGCCTCTAGTCGATTCAGGATGCACTCATATAGTTGTTACTCACTTAAATGATGGCAGCTTTTGGAATCGCCATGACTTTCCTGGTGTTGATTTTATTGAAGTTAGGCCTCGTAAATCAATATCAAATTCTATTACTGATCTTATGGCATTTAAGCCAGAAGCCATTGAGAAATGGATTGACCAAGGATACCATGATGCAAAGCGCTGTATCGGTAACGTGAGAAATGCGAAAATATTAGTCGAAGCAAATAATACAGTTCAATCTACTATAGATGATCAGATAATTCATCTAGATGAAGATGGCTTTGATGTAAATGGATGACTATTTATTTTCCGTATTATTATATTTGTTATTTTTAATTACCGAACATGGAGGTAAACAAATGTTTGGTTCATAAATGTAATATGATCTAGAGATGAAAAGAACAGGTTAACATAGTAAAGAACAGGAAAATATGAAAATGGATGATCCTGATTACATGGAAAATTTAAAAGCGTTTATTGGTGAGATTGGTGAAATGAACAATTTCTCATTTGTGGAATATGAAAAATGGAGACTTCCTATGCCGGAGGAGATGTTTCCACTTAATAGTGTGCTAATTGGTTATGATCTTGACAGTAAACAAGATCGAGAGATTTTACATAACATTGGTCAGCAGTATGGGTTAATCCCTTTATGTCCTAATGATGTGGTAGATTTGGATTTATCGGATTTGCTTGCGAGCGGGTTACCTAAAGCATATGTCCACTCAATTCATGGAAAATTTTATTTAGGTAAGCCAAAATTAAATGGGTGAGCAAATATGGTTAAAGAAATAACTGCTAACGAATATGGTTAGATTGTGATTCTCCCCCCCCCGAAACGCTGGCACTCCCATCAAGCGTAGGGAGCAATCTAATAACCTGCTGTGATGTCAATCAGTAGTAGCGAGAAGCCACAATCTGAACCGTTTGCCGCATGTCGCCATCTGGTCTGCACAATGTTCATTACCCCACCGCAGCTCTTGCTGGCCATTGTGGGATATGGTTTAAGTTTGGCAATCCACCGGCTAGGATCGGCCACCTTGAACAGGTAGCATCCCAAAGGAGTGATCATTTTGCTGTTGGTGTCACATTTTAAGCAAGAGACAGCAATGTGTAAGTACCTTCTCCTGTGCTGTTCAATACCTAGAGGCGGCTCCCAGCCGAAAGCGACATCCTAATGGTTGATCCTTAAGAGTACATAATGAGCAAAAAGACTGAGAAATAATGAGAGGAGGGATGTAGTCTTCCACTACACCCCTACGGCGATCTTCAACACCCAAGTATGT
>JABIFG010000223.1 GCA_018650795.1 Fidelibacterota bacterium | reverse complement strand
GATAGAGGCCTCGATTGGTGGTAGACCCAAGCAGGATAACACCAAGGTGAGGCAGCTGGTCTATCTTGATCCAGAAGAGAAGCAGCAGCTCAGCAAGATAGCGCAAGAGAGAAGAACATCAGTAAGTGGCCTACTGCGCCAATGGATTCTTGAGCAGCTGAATCGATAGTAAAAAACAGTACCCCTACAGCAAAGGAAGACAATAGATGTGGAAGAAGGCCACATAGAGAAAGCCCCCATTACACATAGGTGTAATGGGGGCTATTTCTGCTACATATGTTGCTTGATCTTGAGTAAGTGCCCCCCCCCCGTAGATGGATAGTTAGGATAGCGCTATGCGACCTTTGCTGCCCTTGACGAACTGGTGATGTTGAGTCTTCAGGTGGTCTGGCCCTTAGCTGCCGCTTATGATTCCCAAGATTTTGTTTTCACTTACTTTGCAATAATTTGTAACACATTAAGCTGGCTAAAGCTGATAGCATCAAGATTAAGGTGGGGAGCAGTGTATTATCTGGATTCCATATAGCTCAATAATACTTAGAATCCGCATAATACACCGTTATGCATTTTTGAAGGAATATCAATGTCGGTAGAAGTAATCAAAGACCAAATCTTTCAGTTCTTATCCTCAGATGAACCTGAGGTTATGGCTATCAAAGGTGAATGGGGAGTTGGGAAAACCTTTAGCTGGAAGAAGTTCCTTAAGGACGCCAGTTCTGAAGATAAAATCATCCTTGAGCGCTACTCTTATGTCTCCCTTTTTGGTATCAATTCTCTAGAAGCTTTTAAATATTCAATTTTTGAAAATGTTATTAAGAGAGAAATTGTCGGTACTGAGGCTAGCATTGATACTTTCAAGAATAATACTGCGAGCCTAATCGAATCCTTTGGAAGGCAATCTTTCAATCTGTTAAAGGGTGCTCCAATAGTAAATTCATTCAGCCCTGCAATAGAGACAATTTCTTTCTTATCTTTAAATAGCACGCTTATCTGTATTGATGATTTGGAAAGAAAAGGAAAAGGCCTGGAAATAAAGGATGTCTTGGGGTTGGTGTCGCTACTAAAAGAGCAAAAGAAATGTAAGGTAGTGTTGTTACTCAATGACGGAGAAGATGGTCTTGAAGATTATGAGAAATACCGTGAAAAGGTCATTGATATTGAACTTGCTTTTTCACCAGACCCTCAAGAGTGTTCAGAAATAGCATACTCTGACAATACACCCAATCATTCTAAGCTAAGAGAGTTGACTACAAGTCTTGGTATCCGAAATATTCGTATACTTAAGAAAATCGAACGATTGGTTACATTAGCTATACCTTTAACAGAAGGGTTTGAACCGGAAATATCAGATCAAGTCATACACTCGCTTGTGCTTTATGTCTGGAGTTATTTCTGCTCAAATACAAATGAAGATATACCAACTTTAGAGTTTATGACTAGCAAGGGATACACACTGCTTGGTATTGGGGATGCAGAAGTCAGTGAACAGCATAAGAAGTGGCAAACTACCCTGCAAGCATATGGTTATCAACTTATTGATGAATTAGATTTGTTATTGGCAGAAGCTGTTAAAACTGGTTATTTCGTTGAAGAAGATTTTAAAGAAAAAGCATCCAATAAAAATCAGGAAATAATCGCTTCTAAATCCGAGGGATCTTTCTCAGAAGCTTGGCGGCTCTATCATGATACTTTCAATGACAATAGCAATGAGGTTATTAATGGCTTGTATGAAAGCTTTAAGGAAAACTGTAAATATATAACACCCATTAACTTAAACGGCACCGTTTCATTGTTTCGGGAGTTAGGTGAAGAGGGTAAAGCAACCGAAATCATTGATATTTACATAGAAAGCAGAAAAGACGAAACCGAACTCTTCAATATGAAGGAAAATAACTTCTTTGGTGATATTAGGGATCCAGAGATTATTGGTAAGTTTAACAGTACTTACAATCAGTCTGTTACTACCGAGACATCGAAACAAGTCTTAGACAGGATAGCAGGCCAAAATGGATGGAACCAAAGCGATGAAGTGGTATTAGCAAACACAACTATCGATGAATACTACAATTTATTTAAATCTGAGACTGGTCGGCATCTTTCATCCTTTGTGACTACGTGTTTGAAATTTGGGCAGTTTGGAAGTGCGAGTGATCAACAGAAAGAAATTGCTAATAGGGCTACAGAGGCACTACAGAGAATTGCCTCTGAAAGTGAAATCAATAAAAGAAGGGTCAAGAAGTTCGGAGTGAACATTGAAGATGCATAACAAGGCGCTGCTATGGAAAATTTACCCGCTGACGTTCCCAAATTTTCGCAGAGCGCGACGTTAGCTGTCTGTAGAGAGTATTTGCGGCGCTTACTTCGGTTAATATAAACGGCTGCATTACACTTGTAAGCCATCGTTCACAATTGCTGATTTAGTATGGCCTCTATGGCTGCAACGTGTATTGAACTTCCGTTTGATCTAGTTGAGCCTCAGAGGCGGCTCCCAGCCGAAAGCGACATCCTAATGGTTGATCCTTAAGAGTACATAATGAGCAAAAAGACTGAGAAATAATGAGAGGAGGGATGTAGTCTTCCACTACACCCCTACGGCGATCTTCAACACCCAAGTATGT
>JABIFG010000029.1 GCA_018650795.1 Fidelibacterota bacterium | reverse complement strand
CTGCTCGTTGATTGCAGTGGATGTAGAGGCGACATCAGAGGCGTTCAGTAAACTGTTTGCATCACCAGAGCTTCGGGCCAAGATGGGGGCAGCAGGGCGACAGCGTGCAAAAGAGGTCTACGATTGGAAAGCCATTATCCCGCAGTATGAAACACTCTGGCAGCAGTTGGATGAGCTGAGAGGGCAGGCACCCGAAACAGCACCACTGCCACAACCGTGGCCTGCAAGGATGGACCCGTTCCACGGCTTTGCCAACTACCCAACCACCCTGTTAAACGCAGAGACCCCAATAAAAAGGGTCGATGCAGAACTAGCGGTAGCATTGGCCAGAGCGCAGCAGTACCGGCAATTGGCTATGGTCGATTTCGCTAAACTGGTGCTGCCCAGTGATGAGGAGTTGAAGACCATACTCTCCAACACCACAACAACCCCCATACCGGCACTGGAGTTGGTTAAAGACTTTGCCCAAGAGCGGCAGCCCCACCTGCTACGGAGCCTATCCTGGTTGGTCAAACTGGGTATCTTGCAGGTAGAGCGATGAAGATCCTCTTTATCCACCAAAACTTCCCTGGCCAGTTCAAGTTCCTCGCACCTGCACTGGTGCAACAGGGGCATGAAGTGGTGGCAATGATCATGCAGAAGACAGAGGCCACACAGTGGCAAGGGGTGAGGTTAATCCCCTACGCGGCAAGCCGTGGCACTACTCAAGATATCCACCCCTGGGTATCGGACTTTGAGACCAAGACCATCCGTGGAGAAGCCTGTTTTCGTGCCGCTCTTCAGGTCAAAGAGCAAGGCTTTCACCCCGATGTGATCATTGCGCACCATGGGTGGGGAGAGAGCCTATTCCTCAAAGAGGTGTGGCCAGAGGTAAAACTGGGGATCTTCTGTGAATTCTATTACCACCCGCACGGCTATGATGTAGGGTTTGACCCAGAGTTCCCAGCGGAAGATGCGGGTGATGTTTGTCGCCTACAGTTAAAAAATATGAACAACCTGCTCCACTTCCAAGTTGCAGATGCAGGGATATCACCCACTCATTTTCAGGCAGACTCCTTTCCAGAGCCCTTTCGTTCAAAGATTACCGTAGTTCATGATGGGATTGATACTAAGGCGGTAGCCCCTAATCCTGAGATCAGTTTAACCCTCAATGACAACCTTGTGCTCACACGCAAAAATGAGGTGATTACCTTTGTGAACCGTAATATGGAGCCCTACCGTGGTTACCATATCTTTATGCGTGCGCTGCCGGAGATACTCAAGAAAAGACCTAATGCGAGGGTACTACTTGTGGGGGGAGATGATGTTAGCTATGGGGCTAGACCTAAAGATGGATGCAAGTGGAAGGATATCTTTGTAGAGGAGGTACGTAGTCAGATCAGTGATGAAGATTGGGGGCGGGTACACTTTCTTGGAAATATTGACTATGAGCTTTTTATTCCACTGCTGCAGCTCTCCACAGTTCATGTCTACCTCACCTACCCATTCGTGCTCTCATGGAGCCTACTAGAGGCGATGAGTGCAGAGTGCGCCATTGTTGCCAGCGACACCCAACCGCTGCATGAGGCGATCAAACACAATGAGACGGGGAGATTGGTTGATTTCTTTGATGTGGATGGGTTGGCCAATGAGGTGTGTGAATTGCTAAGTAACCCTGAGGAGCGTGAGCGACTAGGGAAAAATGCTAGAAAGTTTGCCAAGGAAAACTATGACTTGAAAACGGTCTGTTTGCCCCAACAGTTGCAGTGGGTGGATTCACTCGGTAGATTAACTAATCAACAAAAATAGGAAACCAAAATGACAGACGTAACCGCACCACAAACATGGACCATCGATGATAAAGAGTATGCAATTGATGATCTCTCAGAGTCTGCAAAATCACAGATCATAAACATCCGCGTAGTGGACCAAGAGATCGCTGGCCTACAGCAAAAGCTAGCGATCATGCAGACTGCACGCAATGCCTATGCAACTGCTCTAAAGAGCGAGATTGAAGGTTAAGGAGAATAAAATGACAGACACAAACGCTTTTGAACAAGCTGCCAACAACCTCACCATCAACGTTGATGGCCAAGAGATCAAGCTCAACGACCTATCCGATGCCGCCAGATCACAGTTAACCAATATGCAGGTCGTAGATAAGCAAATTGCCGATATTCAGCAACAGATAGCGATCATGCAAACTGCCCGTAATGCTTATGCAACTGCGTTGAAGGGTGAGATTGTTGTAGAGCATTAATCTAAAAGGAATAGAGTAGTGGCAATACAAGGTGATGATGATCGACTGGCGATCACAACAAACGCGAGAGCAACTCCCTTTTCAGCATACGTCCAAGTGGCAAAACTATAGGACACCCACTTTGTTCAAGAGGGCCTATAAGTTTGACTGATGGCGGGCAATGGTGATTATGTTGAATTTTCTGGCTAGCTATCTATACGTGCTATAATTGGTCACATGGAACAGCAAGATCCAAATACATTTACCCAGAAAGATCTGATGCAGCATCTGTTGAATGCTTCTCAGCATGTAGCAACCCGAGAGGAGCTGCAGGATGTGAAGAGTGATATGGATAGGCGTTTTGAGCAGGTAGACAAACGTTTTGACGAGCTGAGGTCTGATATCAAAGAGCAAGGTAAGCGTCATGACCGCCTTTCGTGGTACATTTTTGCGAAACTATAGGACACCCACTTTGTTGTAGGTGGTCTATAAGTTCGGCTAATGACGCGTGATTTGGTGGTTATGTTAAGTGGTGTTTTCTGTGTTATGCTTCATACTTGTGTAATTAATGTAATCCAGAGGAGCTTGTTGTGGTTAACAGGATCCTGCTTCCGAAAGCATATTTTTGGATAAAACATCAATATACTATTGATATAAAACAACAACATCCTATTTCTCCTATGTCATACTGCAATCGCTAATTCGGTGAGTCCTTAATAACAAAAATCCGGCAACAATCACTG
>JABIFG010000222.1 GCA_018650795.1 Fidelibacterota bacterium | reverse complement strand
CCAACAATCATACGAGCCAATTCTCCCATGGAGAGTCCATATTGAATGGGGATCTTGTAGCGCCCTACAAAACTTTCAAAACCTTCATCGAGGACATTGCCATTTATCCGACGCCCAATTGGATTTGGACGATCCAGTATCATCACAGGAATATCATACCGGGCACCTGCTTCGAGGACATATCCCATGGTGGAGATATAGGTGTAAAACCGTGTACCCACGTCCTGGATGTCAAAAACCAGGATATCAATGCCATGTAGCATCTCAGGGTTTGGTTCCCGTTGCGCACCATACAGACTGTAAATCGGCGCACCCGTGTTCGAGTCAACTCCCCCTGGGATGGCATCGCCCCCTTGCTCTTTTCCTCTAAATCCATGCTCTGGAGCGAAGATAGCTTGGATGGTGATATCGCTGTTGGCGTACAGCAAATCAACAAGATGCGTCCCCTTTTTGCTCACTGCGGTGTGATTGGTAACCACCCCCACCTTTTTACCGAGGAGGGGTTCAAATCCTATCTTTTCCAGTACATCAAGACCAGTATAGACAGTGATCTTTTCTTGAGGGACCTCTAATTTTCCCAGTTCCATTTGTTGATCTTCATGTGGACCTGGAATTGATCCCTGTGGACTGCCTGACGGTGAGGATGCACACGACCACAAACCGAGAATGATGAATCCGAGTAGAAAGCGCTTAGCAATTGATTTCATTCCTGCTCCTATTTCAAGTAGGTAATATTTTGTGTGTGAAACTGAGAACCATTTTCAATTTTAAGAATATATACGCCTGAGCTTGCGTTTGAACTGTTGAGAGCTGCTACTGTAATAGTATTCTCCCCGATGTTACCTTCAAACTCAAAATGCTGAACCAATTGTCCCCTCAAATTGAATAGATTGATATTGAGGTTAGTCGCCCGGGGAATTTTAACTTCAACTACAAATGAGCCATTAAAGGGGTTTGGATAAGCCGGTGAAACTTGAAAGCTGTTGGGCTGCTGTATCAGGGGATCGATATCCACTGATGTTTCCAGATAATCCAGGATAGCTGACATCATTGTGTTCCGTGCACTTTCTGGATATATCGTCTCAAACCCAACACCCAAATAAACAATACCACCTAAAGCTGTACTTTCGCCAAAGCTTCCAAGATGCTGGATACCAGCGCCTCCCTGACTATCATAGTTACTTCCATCGTAAAGTAAGTTGTTCAATGATCCACCATATGGTTTAATCCCATCAGGATAATCGACATTATATGTCCCATGTGATCCGTTATCAAATGTTATACCAGCTATGCCAGAAAATATGCCAGTTGATGTGCCAGAAATGGCATAAGACTGAGCATCATCAGTTATGTAATCTGCTTTGAAGTAGTTATGGTAAAAGCTTATATCACTTTCACTACCATTTGCTTCAAGATCCCAGCCAATCTCCGAGCCTGAAATAAATATACGACCACCCTGTTCGAGATAGTCTTTGATACGTGTCTGTTCAGTGGGTGAAAATGAAACTGTTAAAGTGGCTTCTTCCCCACTTATCCAATCCACAATATCATAATCTGTCAGATCAATGGCATTGGCTTCCACAGCATCATTACTTGCTGCATCGAATAGACGACCGCTGGCCTGAATTGCAGAGCCATGTTCGATGATATAGTCAAAATTATTTACTGTATCGGATGTACGTTCAAACCCCTGTACAATGAGGACACTGGATTCATGCTGAATATTGACAGTTGTGGCAAGTACTTCAGAGAAAGTGCTGCTGCCATATGCATTTGAATTTCTCACCTTTAGATAGACCACCTGTCCATCCCATAGATTTGTGAGTAGGATATCCTGAGTTTCTGAACTATCCATCAACGTGAATTCATTACCATCTCCGCTGACGTACACCTTATAATGATCCGTAAAGAGAGATTGAGCGCAATGTACTGCCACGTTACCATTTCCCAGATTTTTAACTGTGAAATAACTCGAGGTCTGCGGTGGTGCAGTGGAGCCGAAGATTTCGCTTAGACCACCCCATATTTCAGGACGTCCCCCATCATATCCGAGAGCCCAAATACCTACTCCTTTGATATCCATATCTCT
>JABIFG010000221.1 GCA_018650795.1 Fidelibacterota bacterium | reverse complement strand
GATTTATAAAGGAGCCGAAATGAGTGAGGTAAAAAAATTTAACCCTGCTGCTGAATTCACAGCCAATGCGCACATCAAATCGATGGAACAATATCAGGAGATGTATGATCGTTCCGTGAATGACGAGGATGGTTTTTGGGCAGAGCAAGCAGAGCGGTTAACATGGTTTAAAAAATGGGACACTGTGGCAAATTATGATTTGGCTACAGCTGACATCAAATGGTATGAAGGTGGTAAACTCAATGTGAGTTACAACTGTCTTGATCGCCACGTCGAAGATGGATACGGAGACCGGACCGCGATGATCTGGGAAGGTAATAATCCCACTGAAGATAAAACCTTCACCTACAATGAACTCCTTAGCGATGTACAGAAATTTTCCAATGTCCTGAAGTCCCACGGTGTTGTAAAAGGTGATCGTGTTTGCATTTATATGCAGATGATTCCTGAGCTTTCCGTTGCAATGCTGGCTTGCTCTCGAATTGGCGCTATTCACTCGATCGTTTTTGGAGCTTTCAGTCCAGAATCACTACGTGATCGTATTAACGATTCAGAATGTAAAGTCCTCATCACTCAGGATACGGGTGTGCGGGGTAAAAAGCTTGATATTCCCATGAAATCCAATGCTGATAAGGCACTAGCCGAAACTCCATCCATTAAGACTTGCGTCGTCGTGAAGAGAACCGGTGCTGAAGTGAATATGGACTCTGGTCGTGATATCTGGTGGCATGAAGGTATGACCAAAGTTGATGCTGTCTGTGCACCTGAAGAAATGGATGCTGAAGATCCGCTGTTCATTCTGTATACTTCTGGTTCAACTGGCAAACCCAAGGGTGTGCTCCACACGACTGGTGGCTATCTGGTATACGCCTCTATGACTCATGAAATGGTCTTTGATTATCATGAAGATGATGTTTACTGGTGTACAGCCGATATTGGTTGGGTAACGGGACACTCATACATTGTTTATGGTCCTTTAGCCAATCGCTCCATCACCATGATGTTTGAGGGTGTTCCAAACTATCCTGATTTTGGTCGTTTCTGGGATGTTGTTGATAAGCATAAAGTTAATCTGTTCTATACAGCTCCAACTGCTCTTCGTGCGCTTATGCGTGAAGGAAATGAATGGGTTGAGACTCGCGATCTTTCATCCCTCAGATTATTAGGTACTGTGGGTGAGACCATCAAATCACCTGAATGGAACTGGTACTATAACATTGTTGGCAAGGGTAAGTGTCCCATCGTTGATACCTGGTGGCAAACAGAGACAGGCGGAATTCTTATCACTCCTCTGCCTGGAATCACCCCTCTAAAACCTGGTAGTGCCACAATTCCTTTCTTTGGAGTTCAGCCAGTCCTTTTGACTGAAGAAGGCAAAGAAATTGAAGGTAACGACAAATCTGGTTTATTGGCCATGAAAGCTGCCTGGCCAGGTATGATGAGAACGCTTTACGGTGACCATGAGCGCTTCAAACAAGCCTATTTCTCAATGTACCCAGGTTACTACTTTAGTGGTGATGGTGCCCGTCGCGATGTTGATGGTGATTACTGGATCACTGGTCGTGTAGATGATGTCTTGAATGTCTCCGGACATAGAATTGGAACTGCCGAAGTTGAAGGTGCTATTGGTAAAGCTGATGGTGTCGCAGAAGCTGCAGTTGTTGGATTCCCACATGATATCAAAGGACAGGGTATTTATGCCTATGTCACACTCATGGCTGGCATAGAGGGCTCTGATGAAATCCTGGCTAGTATAGCTGCTTCCGTCAGAAAGGAAATTGGACCTCATGCGAAACCAGATAAGGTTCAGTTTACACCAGCCTTGCCTAAGACACGTTCCGGTAAGATCATGCGTCGAATTCTACGCAAAATCGCCGAGAATGAAGTCGATAGTTTAGGTGATATTTCCACCTTGGCTGATCCATCTGTAGTGGACAGTCTGGTTGCCGAAAGAAAATAAGACTAAACCAAGTACAAAAAAAAGGGCTCAAATATTGAGCCCTTTTTTTGTGGTTTGACCTTAGGTGTAAATTCGCATTTGGACGAATTCACACAGCTTATTTGACTGTGACTGCAATCTCCTTGGGAAGAGCTTCCTTGGTCTTAGGTATGCTCAAGGTTAGAATGCCGTTCTTGTATTCGGCAGCGATCTTATCTGAGTTCACATTTTCCGGAAGTTCTATATCTCGTTCATAACTTCCTCGAGCGATCTCACGCGATAGGTACTTCGAACCCTCATCCTCTTTGACCTCTGCCTTTGTTGTCTTGAGATTGAGAGTGTTGTTTTTCACTGAGACAGTGATATCATCCTTTTCAAAACCAGGTAGTGAGAAGGATAATTCGAAGTTCTTTTCAAACTCCTTAGCATCCATGGCTGGTCGCCAGAGATTGCTTTTGGGTGTATCAAAATTCATATCTTCAAAAAAGCTGTTCAACATGTTGTCAAAGCTTCTATTGATTCTTGGGCGGGCTACTTTTACTAATGTCATGCTATGTTCTCCTTTAATCGTTTAATTTTTATCAATCACACAAACACGGCATTCCTACATTCGAATCCCGTGCCATAGGACTTATTATGCCACATTGGCGTATTATGATTTCTGAGGATGCTAATATTTGACAATGATCTGCCATTATGGCTGACAATATTTGATTGTTATTGGGTAGCAGTCGGAATGGCAGACTTTATTGATCCACAATTAATGTCTCACACATACTGCAAATGCTTGATAGTTTTCATAAACTCGTCTAGTTTCATGCCCCTATGAATCTATCCTATAAGCTCTCGTACCTTTCAAAGACTGTTGTCCATTTTATGCTGTTGAGTCTTTTTACCTTTGGAGCGAATGGCCAAACACTCGCTTCACCTGATTCACTCAATCAAATAAGTATCGAACAGAAAATTGGTCAAATGATTATGGTAGGAATCCGTGGCACTCATTTGAATGCCGAGGCGATGGAGCTGACACGAAATCAAATCACCAGGGGTGATATTGGTGGGATTATTTTCTTTAAGCATAACATTAAAAATAGTCGACAGTTTAGAATATTTGTAAAAAGTCTAAAGTCACTTCCTGCAGATCAGCCACTCTTACTGGCCGTAGATGAAGAGGGTGGACTTGTGAGAAGACTCCGCAAGAGTCAAGGTTTTAAGGAGTTCCCCTCGGCTGCAACTGTCGGCGCAAAGTATAGTTTAACTGAAGCATACGATCTCTATTCCAGCATGGCTGATCAGATACACCAGGCGGGACTGAATGTGAATTTAGCGCCTGTTGTGGATGTAAACATCAATCGGCTATCCCCCGCTATTGGTCAGCTTAACCGCAGTTTCTCCAGGAATCCTGGGGTGGTATTTGATTTTAGCGAATCATTCATTCGTGCCCATAGTGATGCTGATGTAATAACGACTTTAAAGCACTATCCTGGTCATGGAAGCTCACGAGAGGACTCACACAACAGCATAACCGATATCAGCAGCACATGGAGATCTTCAGAGCAAGTTCCCTTCCAGCGCCTAATTGATTCAAGCCAGGTTGATATGATCATGGCCGGACATCTCATGGATAGAGCTGTTGATTCAAAATATCCAGCGTCCATCTCAAACGCACACATCCAGGTCACCCTGAGAGATGAGATGGGTTACACAGGTGTGGTCATTACGGACGATCTCCAGATGGGTGCGATAATCAAGCGTTTCGAATTAGAAGAAATTGTAATTTCTGCAATCAATGCCGGCTGTGATATCCTCCAGTTCTCCGATCCATTAGACCTGGATGACAATCTATCCCAGAGGATCAAAGAGATTGTTCTTCAAGCCATTGAAGAGGGCCAGATTGACCCTCAGCGTATTCATGAGTCATATGCTCGAATTATTGATCTAAAAAGCAGGCTGGTCACTAGCCTGGATTCAACTTCAGATTAAGGAAAGTCCTATGAAGCCCACATTTGCAGCTGTCATTAATTGCATGGATGGTCGCGTTCAAGACCCAGTAAATGAGTGGATGAAAACCTATACTGGCGCTACTTATATTGACGTCATCACAGAAGCAGGGCCAGATAAGATTATGGCCTCTACTGCCACAGCATCACGCCTGATTCTAAAAAGAATTCTGGTGTCCCGAGATAAACATCATTCCGAACAAATCGCCCTGGTGGCTCATCACGATTGTGCCGGCAATCCTGTTTCCAAGGAAAAGCACATGGAGCAGCTCCAGCAGTCAGCCAAAATTATGGCAACCTGGAATCTTGGAATGACCATTCTTATGCTATGGGTTGATGAAAATTGGAAGGTTGAACTTATTTCGTCGATAGATGCCTGACGGACTGATTACGTTTTAGACCTTTCAATCCTGGACGACCAAGGGGGCTCTGCCCAAATATTTCTGCAAACTTTTCAACGTCCATCCCACCAAAATCTGGTACTCCACCCATCCTTAGATCTTCAATGGGCAAGAAGGCCTGAACTTCAGATGGCTTAGCAAAACGATTCCAAGGACAAACATCCTGGCAAATGTCGCAGCCAAATATCCAATTGTCCATGTTCGTCTGTAATTCATCGGGGATGTCAAGGTCTGGGTCCAGCTCTATTGTGGCGTAGGAAATACATTTAGAACCATCTACTACATAGGGCTTAGTAATGGCCTGGGTTGGACAGGCATCAATACACGCAGTACAGCTTCCGCAATGGTCAGGTACCGCAACACTATAGCGATCAAATTCCTCGACTGTGATAATTTCGCCTAAAAAACCCCAACTACCATACTCACGGGTGATAATATTACTGTGCTTCCCCTGCCAACCAATACCTGCAACAGTGGCCCAATGTTTTTCCATGACTGGAGCTGAATCTACAAACACTCGATATAATTTAGCACGTTGTTTTCTGGTCAATCCTTCGGCTAGTCCTTCGTGTAATTGAATAGCCAATTGATGGAGAATATCCTTCAAAATACCATGGTAGTCCTCACCTCTGGCATATTTGGAAATCACCCCATCAAGCTCGGGTATTATTTCATCCTGATGATAATTTACGAATATGGAAATGATGGAGCGTGCTCCTGGGAGGAGCTCACTGGGATCAAGACGTTTCTCCTGATTCCGCTCCATATATGACATCTGACCCTGATAGCCGCGATTTAGCCATTCATTCAGCTGATCAGAGGCTATACCAGCTGCAGCTGCCACTCCGATCTTATGGATACCGAGTTCTGATCCAAAGTTCTGAAGATCGCTGTACTTTAACATGATCCCACTTTAAATCGTAACATCCTCACCACCAAAAATCCCCTTTTCAGATGAGGTAAGTTTACAGGCAATGGTTCTGGGATCATGCTCAAAAAATATGATAGCATCCCTTTCCAGGAGACCAGGCAAAATTCGTTTTTTTTCAGCGATGCTACGCATGGGCTCATTGTCATAAGCCATAACCCAGGGTAGTGGAATATGAGCCTTCATGGGGAATAGATCAGCACCGTAGATCAAGGTTGAAGTACCATCTGAAATAATTGGCAACTGTTGACCCAGAGTATGGCCATGTACAATTTCTAATTTGATGTCATCAAATAGTTCACGCTCTGAATTCAATACCTCCAGCATATTGTTCTCGGCTAAAACAGCCCAGTTCTCAGCCAAATAGCTTGCCCGATCCTTTTCAGATGGGCTGTTGGCTAATTTCCAATTGTCGGCTTGAATCCAATATGTTGCCTTGGGAAAAACCGGAACGATCTTCCCGTTCTCTAGTCTGGTATTCCCTCCCACATGGTCGAAATGGAGGTGAGTACAGATGACATCCGTAATTTCATCAACACTGACTCCATGGGCTGCCAGACTTTGGGGCAGGATGTATGGGTCCAGTTCAATCTTGAAAATCTCCTTCAGGCGCGGCTGCCACTTATCCCCATTCCCCGTGTCGATAAGAATTTTTCTATCTTTTGACTCCAACAACAAGGTTCGGGTCACCATATCAATACGATTTAATTCATCTACTTCAACCTGTTTGGACCACAGTGTCTTGGGCACAACACCAAACATAGCTCCCCCATCGAGGGCAAATGTTGAAGTGACTATAGAGGTTAATTTATAGGATCCAATATTCATAATTTCCCTTTATCACATTGTTTCATCTGTCATGGTACAATCCACTGAACCTAGAGCTCACCGAAATATCCGATCCAATGTCAACGTACACTGTTGGCTTCGGTTAGCTCATCCTTCAGTGGCTAAAGGACATTGAGTTTATCGAAATGCCCGGTCCTTGTCAAGATGCACTGGAGGCTTCGACAGGCTCAGCCTCCGGTGGTTTGAAATGACGACTTGAACCGTAGGGACACATTCACCAAAGCGATGAGGACAGGCACTTCGACAAGAGGTCCAATTACAGCTGCGAAAGCTTCCCCGGAGTTGATTCCAAAAACCGCTACTGCCACCGCGATAGCCAGCTCAAAATTATTGCTGGCCGCTGTAAAAGCCAGGGAAGTGACTTTCTCATATGAGTCACTGATTTTCCTTCCAAGGTAAAAGGATAGAAAAAACATGATCAGAAAGTAAACCACTAATGGCAGAGCAATTCTCAAGACATCCAAGGGGATTTCAACAATGAGTTCACCTTTGAGTGAAAACATCACAAAGATCGTAAATAGTAAGGCAAGCAGAGTCAGTGGACTGATAGTCTTGATAAAGACTTTATTGTACCATTGTTCGCCTTTAATCCTCATAAGTATTAGACGTGACATTAAACCAGCAAAGAAGGGAACTCCCAGATAGATGCCCACGCTTTTCGCGATTTCCAACATAGAGATACTGGCAGCTTCTAGTTCAAGGCCAAACCAGGCTGGAAAAACAGTTAAGTAGAGATAGGCAAACAGTGAGAAGAAAAGAATCTGAAAAATTGAATTGAGAGCCACCAAACCGGCTGTGTATTCCCTATCACCACCAGCCAGATCGCTCCAGACAATAACCATGGCAATACAACGAGCCAGACCAATGAGGATCAAACCTGTCATATAGTGAGGGTATCCCTGTAGGAATATGATGGCCAGGACAAACATGAGGAGCGGTCCTATAATCCAGTTCAGAACTAAGGAAAAGCTTAAAACTGGAACATCTTTAAAAAGGCTGCCGAGACGCTCATAGCGAACTTTTGCCAGGGGTGGATACATCATAATAATGAGACCAATGGCAATGGGTATATTCGTAGTACCAGATTGCATACTATTCCAGAAGTCACTTAGACCAGGCATGGCATATCCGGCGAGAACCCCAGCTGCCATAAAAAGAAGTATCCATAGTGTCAGGTATCGATCAAGGAAACTGAGCTTTTTTCCGGTTTTTTCCATTCGCACAAACCCTTCTGATGTTTTACAAGACCCCTTGCGCTAGCATGTTAACCAATTATTACGCTCTCCAAAGTGAGATATTGATGAGCTTAGCGAGTACGAATAAATGATGTTAGCGATTTTCTTGATACAACTGTGATGGTGCCATCGACCTTTCGCAATATAAATAGCTTCCTATTGGCATGGAAAATGCCCTTGCTTCGGGTGGGCATGTGAGTAACATGCCCACCGCTTGAACGATTTACAATGAGGAGTTATAAATGTATCAACCAAGTAATTTCATACCAACAGATCTAAGCATAAATTCCTGGGCAGATTTAAAGCCCTATTTTGATTCTCTCATAAGCAGTAAAGTCAGCGATAGTGAAGGTCTCGCTCAACTCATCGTACACTATAGCGAAACCCTGAGTGTCTTCCATGAGCAAAACGCCTGGTCATATATCAATATGTCCCGCGAAACCACCAACCAGGAATATCTGGATCGCCATGAACTATTCGTCACAAAAATTGCTCCTGAGTTGGAAAAGGCTGCCAATATCGTAGAGAAAATGATTGTCAACCATCCTGCATTTTCTGAATTATCCGATGATCGTTATAGCCAACTTAAGAAAAAGCTTAAACGTGAACTTGAACTATTCAGGGAAGAAAATGTTGAGCTATCAGCAGAAATCGCAAAGTTGAGCACCCAATATGATCAACTCACAGGTGGACTCACCGTCACCCTGGATGGAGAAGAAATGCCCATGCCCAAAGCCTCTGTTAGATTACAGTCATCTGACCGTGCTAAAAGGAAAGAAGCCTGGCTCGCTATTAGTGAAAAACGGTATTCCATTAAAGAGGAAGCCGATCGAATTTATAATGACATGCTAAAATTACGAGTACAGTCAGCTAAAAATGCTGGTTATGAAAACTTCCGTGATTTTAGTCATGATCGCCACCAACGCTTTGACTATAGCCCTCAGGATGCTGTTGATTTTCAAAATGCTATTGAAAAGCATATTGTCCCCCTCGCTAAAATAATCGGGGAATCCCATCGGGATAAACTGGGACTCAAGGCAGATGATTACCGCCCCTGGGATGTAGCCGGTGAACCTGAAGGCCAGGAAGCCTTGAAACCCTTTAAAACCGGTTCTGAGCTACTTGAACATGCTGTGAATATTTTCAGTGAGATTCACCCTCAGTTTGGTGAAAACCTTAAGGCGATGAAGTCTGCTGATCTATTTGATCTGGAATCGAGAAAAGGCAAAGCTCCTGGTGGCTATAATTATGGTCTGGAGACAACTGGCATGCCCTTCATTTTTATGAACGCCGCCGGTACCCATCGGGATGTAGTCACCATGTGCCATGAAGGGGGTCATGCCATGCATACCTTCCTCACCAATGATGAACCTATGATTCATTATCGTGACACTCCCTCTGAAATGGCTGAAACAGCTTCAATGAGTATGGAGCTACTGACAGCGGAGCGCTGGAATAAATTTTATGATCCCAAAGATCATATCAGAGCACGTCGCGAACACCTCGAAGACATCATTTCATTTTTTCCCTGGTGTGCCACCGTAGACGCTTTCCAGCATTGGGTGTATTTGAATCCCGACCACACCGTTGAAGAACGTGATACCTATTTTGATGAACTGAATGGCCGCTTCACCTCGGGTCTGGTAGAGTGGAAAGGTTATGATCACTTCAGGCGGAATGGCTGGCAGCGGCAGCTTCACATTTTTGGCATGCCCTTCTATTATGTTGAATATGGCATAGCTCAGCTTGGTGCACTTCAGGTCTATCGTCTCTTTAAAAAAGACCCAGAAGCAGCCCTGAAGGGCTACATCAAAGGACTGAGCCTGGGAAGTTCCAAACCATTGCCAGAGGTCTGGGAAGCTATGGGTATCAAATTTGATTTCTCAGCTGACAACCTCAAAGAACTGGTGGAATTCGTACAACAAGAATTGAATGATCTACAGGAATAAGTTATGAAAAAGACTCTCGATTTTCTGGGGCAACATCACGACAGATATGAACAGGAATTAATTGATATCCTGAAAATCCCCAGTATTAGTTCAAATCCGGATAATCAGGACGACATGCGTGATATGGCTGAGCATTTGAAAAAAGAAATGAGCAGTATAGGCATGGATAACGTGCGTATCTTTGAAACCGGTGGACACCCAGTTGTGTATTCAGAATGGCTCTCTGCCCCTGATAAACCAACTATCCTGATCTACGGCCATTATGATGTTCAACCAGTTGACCCCGTTGAATTGTGGAGTTCTCCACCTTTCGAACCAGTCATTAAGAATGGAAAAATCTTTGCCCGAGGATCAGCAGATGATAAGGGTCAGATTTACATCCATCTAAAAGCCATCGAAGCCTGGCTGGCCACGCAAGGCAGCTTACCCGTCAATGTGAAATTGGTTTTTGAGGGTGAAGAAGAAGTTGGCTCCATCCATCTGGAAGATTTTATCAAAGAACACACAGAAATGCTATCAGCTGATTATGTTGTCATTTCCGATACACCTATGTTTAGAGAAGGCTATCCTGGAATTACTTATGGCCTGAGAGGACTGGCTTATCTGCAGGTTAACCTGCGGGGTACCTCCACCGATCTTCATTCTGGTTCTTTTGGTGGGCTGGTGAAGAATCCCATCAACGCTTTGGTGGAAATTCTAGCTCAGATGAAAGATGAAGATGGTCGCATTCTAATCCCTGGCTTTTACGACGATGTATTACCCATCACAGAAAATGAGCATGACAAACTCAGCAATCTCCCCTTCAGCGCAAAAGATTTTGCAGATAGCATTGATGCACCAGCTTTATTTGGTGAAGCAGGGTACGATGATTTAGAACGCCTCTGGGCACGCCCCACTTTTGATATCAATGGCATCTGGGGTGGATTCCAGGGTGAAGGAGCAAAAACAGTTATCCCTGCCGAGGCTCACGCAAAAGTTTCCATGCGTCTGGTGGCTGATCAGAATCCAGATGATATTGCTGAAAAATTCACTGCCTATGTTAAATCTCTGACTCCAGAATCCATGGAAGTTAATATTGATGCCATGCATGGTGGCTTTGGCTATGTAACAGACTTGGATAATCCAGGACTTCAGGCGGGTGTGCGAGCTCTGAAAAAAGCATTTGGCAAAGAGGTTGATTTCTTGCGTGAAGGTGGTTCAATTCCTATCGTGAAGGTTTTTGCTGACATTATCAAGGCTCCAGTTCTACTCATGGGCTATGGTCTTCCTGATCAAAATGCACATGCGCCTAATGAGAATTTCAGTCTATATAATTTTCATAAAGGAATTGAGAGTATTGTCTACTTCTTTGAAGAGATTGGTAATTTAAAGTGAGTAAACCTCGCGCTCACTATGAGGAGATGGCCAACACTATCACTCATGGTATAGGTGTAGGTTTTAGCATCACAGGGCTGGTCCTGTTGGTGGTTAGAGCGGCCCTGTATGGTAATGCCTGGCAAGTCGTCAGTTTCAGTATCTACGGTGCTTCCTTAATTTTGCTGTATCTTGCATCAACACTCTACCACGGGTTCCGCTCTCCTCGAATTAAGGAAACATTGCGGATCTTTGATCATTCAGCTATTTATCTCCTCATCGCAGGTACCTACACCCCTTTCCTTCTGGTCACTTTAAGAGGACCCTGGGGCTGGAGTTTATTTGGTACCATCTGGGGATTGGCAATACTGGGAATCACCTTTAAACTCATATTTGGACCAAAATACGACATTCTCAGTACAATCTTTTATCTGCTCATGGGTTGGGTTGTCATAATAGCTATAAAACCACTCATAGCCGCATTACCCCTGGGTGGGTTGCTATGGTTGGTTGCCGGTGGTCTGGCTTATTCTCTGGGTGTTATTTTTTATGCCTGGGAGAAACTACCCTACAATCATGCGATCTGGCATGGCTTCGTCTTAGCTGGTAGCTTTTTTCACTTCTTCGCGGTTTTCTTTCATATTGCCCCAGTTGCCTGAAACAAAATCTATTTAAGATGGCGTCTTGAGGAACTTCGTTTTACTCAATACAATCGCTTGATCCATACTGTTTAAAACATTCAATTCTTCAGCTTGTAATTTATAACTGGCTGCTTTCTCATGTTCTCCCAGACCTGCGTAAGCTTGTCCAATACGAAAGAGATTGTAGGGGTTAAGCTGATTGGCTTTTTCCAGCTCATCTATGGCAAGTTGATATTTTTCCTCATGTAGAGCAATGATCCCATTTAACTGGGCGATAAGTTTGATCTGGATGGGATTTTTCCTGATACCTACCTGTTCAGCGAACAGTTCGCTGGTCTCTTCAGCCTTTTGGAACTCATTTTTCACCGCAAAAACTCGAGCAAGATTAAATAAGTGGGTTGTGTTTGCATTCCCTTTGACTGCTAAAGGTAGATTTGACTGGGTAATAACCTCCATAGATTCCTTGAACCGTTCCAAGGCTTTGTCAGGAAGATCCAGCTCTAGGTAAAGATTACCTAAAAAGACTAAATCGTTGGCTATATTTCCTACGTCTTGTGTACTTTTTGCCAGTTTTAAGTTTGAGGTAATGGCTTCTACAGCTACTGATATTTTGCTCTCACAAACATAAGTCAAAGCTTCAGTAAAAACGGCCCGACGTGTATCAATATGATTGCGGGCAATTCCCTTTAATACTTCAAGCTGTGCACGTGCTCTGGCTGGCTCTCCCAAAAAAGCATAGTTGCAGGCAATTCCAATATGGCTTGCAACAAAATTAGGATCCTGTTCAAGGGCTTTGGCATAGAATTCAATAGATTCATTAAAGCGTCCCATCTCCATGAGCAACTCAGCATAAGAGTCGTAGGCATTGGGATTCTTAGAGTTCAATTTGATGTAAAATTTGAAGGCTTTTTCAGCCTCCCCATAATTTCCCAGTGCCCTCTGTGAATAACCCAATTGATTGTGCACGATTGCCAGGTTGATATTCACCTTAGTGGCTTGTGTATAGGAGAGAATGGCCAGCTGATATTGCTGCAGACCGAAGTAATAATTTCCCAACGCCAGGTGAGCCAATTCATCACCGGGGAAATCATTAACAAGTTTCTGTAAGGTCTTTGCTTGCTCTGCATTCTTCCCCTCAAAACCGTATTTTGCAGCCAGAATAATAAGTTGTTCACCCTCACTGGCTCCAGCAGCATGAGCTTTGGCAGAGTCTAATGCTGCGACAAATAAGGCTGTTCCTGGAGATACAAAGGCCAGGTTGAGCCAGGCAATAGCGAATGTTGGATCCGCATTAAGAGCCAGACGAAAATGGGTCGCAGCCTCTACCGCCTGAAGTTTGTTGGCATAGATCATCCCTTGCTGATATTCGTTGGCTGCAAGACTCGATTCGGTAGTTACTGGAATTTTAGCCAGAGAAATTGCTGCGACTTCCTCCTTGGCACATTGCGTAAGACACGCAAGTATTACCAGAACAAGAATAACTAAACTTCGTCGTGATTTATTCATAGCTGAGCCTCGCTTTATTCATCCAGTTTTTTTTGACATGATGCTAATTCTTTATCAACGCCTGCACGTCAAACGGGTTCCACTGTAATTGTCAAACATTTTCCTTTAGCAGTGCAAGCAGCTGATCTACCTCACCAGAGGAATTGTAATAATGTGGTGCCAGGCGCAGACCTTCCCCTCTGAGAGATATATTTACACCGGCTTCCGAAAGTTTCTGGAAAATAGATTCATTCCTGGCTTTATCCTTATGGGAAAACAAACAGATACTGCTATGTTCATTCTCCTCAAATTGATACAAAATATTGTAGGGCAGCTCTTCCAGACCCCATTCAAATTGACTGATAAGTTTGCGAACATGACGAAAAATACTCTCAATACCGCATTCCAAAAGCATTTCAGTGGCTTTTTCAGCCCCGACCATTCCTGAGGCGTTAAAGGCCCCCAATTCGAAACGCTTTGCATCAGGGGTGAGCTCCTGCTCAAAATTTCCAAAATCCATAGGATTGACGTGACCCATGTAGCCGCGATGAACTAATTTCAGTCGTGACTGAAGTTCTTCGGTAACATACAGGAAACCGGTTCCCAAAGGAGACATCATCCATTTGTGACCACCCACAGCCATGAAATCAATTCCTGAGGCCATGACATCAGTCGGGACCACACCCACAGATTGGATGGCATCAACGGAAAAAATAATATCCTTTGAGTGGCACAGCTCTGAGAGTGTTTTCAAATCTGCATGATAACCCGTCAAATATTGAACACTGCTAATTGAGATGAGTCTGGTTTGAGGTCTTAATGCTTTTTCAAACAGCTCAGGAGTGACCCGACCATCAGGTGCTGTAATAAATTCAATTTCGACACCTCTATCTCTCAAATTCAGAAATGGCATCACATTGGAAGGAAATTCATCTATGTAGAGCAGGATATGGTCTCCAGGTTTCCAATCCAGACCATTTGCCAACACATTGATACCAGAAACGGTATTCACCATGTGAGCAATGCGTTCAGGGGGAGCACCAACCAGTTTGGCGTAGTTTGACCTGAGACCTTCCATATGATCTACAGCAATATTCCAGGAAAGTGGATTGCCCAGTTGACGATGCTCAAAAAACTCATTCATGGCGTGCACCACGGGTCTTGAGATGGGGCTATAAGCAGCATGATTGAAAAACAAACGTTTGTCGACAACATCAAAGTAGGATCGAAATTGTTCTTGAGTGATCATATATATCCTTTTATCTCAGTTGTCAGATCGTTGATTAAAACAGCATTGGGGCAAGCGACCTCGAGCGACATCATTACCAGGCACACCATCGATGGTAAAACCATAGTCTCCCAGGTGCGTTTCAATTTTAACAGCTGAAACCTGATTGTCACGATAGTGAATCTGTGCTTTTCGGGTTTGAATATTGGCAGAAACGCTTTTAATACCCTCCAACTCCAGAATACGACCCTCAAATATTTTTTGACCATCGATACAAATCAGCTCGGCAATATCCAATTCCAGAACCAGAATCTTTGATTCCTTCTCACAGGAGCTGAGGATTAGTCCGAGTGCAATGATAAACCAGATGGTTTTATTTAGAATCCTATTTATCAGATTCGACCTCCTGGAGACGTTTTTCCAACCCACCTAATTTTTCGGTGAGTTCATCAAGTTGTTTCTGCAATTTCTTGGTCTCGGTGCCATCACCTGAAGTTTGTATGGCCTGGAGTTGGCGTTTCACCAGGGGATGATCCTGAACGGCCAGGCGAGTTTGCAGTGCATTTAAAAATGGTATGCCCTGCGCTTCCTTAGCCGCGCCAAGATTCCTGGCTGCATTGATATGAACAGGATAACTCGGATCTTCAGTGGCTGTACACAAGGCTTGTGTCACCTGCTTCTGAAGATGTGGAGCCAACCATTCCTTCATGCTAGCAAGGGCTGCAAGTCTGGCCACTTTCTCATCATAAAATTGAACCGGTGCATCAATTCCATCCAGCAATGGTTTAAGGGCTGCTTCGCTACGACTGGCTGCCAATCCCAAAAAGGCACCGGCACGCACTAAATTTCTCCATCCATCCCTGGTTGCATAATCAGTCAATAAAGCAATGTCTTCCAGATTTCGTTGTTTACCCAGACTCGCTAATAGAGCCATTTCCCCACGATATGGGAGATCTTTGTATTGCAACTTGGTAAGGATCGATGTTCTCAGGGATGCATGCTGATGAGCACCACAGGCTCGTGCAGCCTCCTCAATGACCATTGGATCAGTTTCTGTAAGCAATAACTCAGCGAGATGCTCATAGGCATAGGCATTCCCAACGGTTCCCAGGGACCGATAAGCATGAATTCTGAGACCCCAGCGTTTTTCTTTCCCAAGATAGTCACGGATCGCCTTAAGATTTTTGCGCTTTCCCGTCTTGGCCAATTCACTCATAGCCTGCATGAGTCCACGAACTGTCTTGCCATGTTCCAGCAGGTGACGGAGTTTGTCATCACCAGGATTGAACTCTGCCTCAAAGAGTGACTTCATGTTGGGATCAAGCATGACATGAGCTGGCTCATCCATCTTGATATTTACAATCTGGGTTCCTTTGGTGAGATGAACCGTATCGACATGGTCAGCACCTCTAGCATCTTGCCACCCAATTTCGAGACCCATTTCAAACAGCTCAATACCCTTTTCGGTATCTACTTGAGTCTGTTCAAAGGTAAATTTGCCCAGTCCCTTTTTCTTGTCATACTCGAAACTGGATTTCAGGATGGGATAGCCTTTGGAACGAAACCACATATCAAAAAAACTATCCAGATTCAAACCAGAGTGATTCTCTATGCAACGTTGAAAATCCAGAGACTTTACCGTACGAGCAGCATAGGTGTTTACATATTCCTGAACTCCTGCCCAAAACTTATCATCTCCTACCAGCTGACGCAGCATATGCAATCGCCAGGCTCCGCCCGGGTAGAGGTGCATGTCAAACATGTTCCAGCTGTGATCATACTCCCTGGTGATAATGGGCCGAACATAGCGATTTTTGGCTTCACCTATATAGCTGCTGGCTTCTTCAGCGAGTTGCCAGTGCATGGCATCGATTCCCTCAGAATCTTCCAGCCAGACGGATTCGATATAGGTTGCCCAACTTTCTTTTAACCAGACATGAGCAAAATCGTAGGATACAACCGCATCGCCAAAGTAGGAATGCGACATTTCGTGGACATTGATAAGATCCATGATGTATTTCCATTCTTTGGCCATGGTCTCATCCAGCATAAATTTATCATCCCAGGATACGAGCGAGATATTCTCCATGGCTCCACCCACTTCCCGACCGGCAATCTGGAAATATTTGGGATATGGAAAGGCCATCCCCAGTTTCTGCTCCATCCAGATCAGCATTTTTCGAGTGGGTTCGAAGGTGCGCTGCAATTGCTCAGGGGTGTATGACTTGTCGGCAAAGTAAGCGATGGGCATATCTCTTAAGGGTGCATCTTCGTAAACAGAGAATTCACCAATAGCAAAACAGGCGAGATAGCTAGGGCAGGGGAAATCCAATTTCCAATGTGAGGTCTTCATTCCAGCTTTGATTTCTTCAGAAACCAGGGCTCCATTTGCCAGGATAGTTAGATTTTCATCTGCTGTCAGATAATATTCCATTTTTGACCGCACTGTGGGAAAATCCACACAAGGGAGCCAATATCTTGCCCGTTCAGTCTCATTGTCAGTAATGGCATAAAATGGGAAGTCAGGTCGACTCTCATCAGGCGCTGAAAACTGCAGACCTGAAATGGGTTCATGAATGCTATAATCAACACGGATTAGGCAGGTTTCATTGATCTCGAAGTGTTTCCCGAAACTCAAGCCGATAAACAGATCATCATAGTGGTACTCCAGGTCTTTACCACTCAGGTCTTGAACTTTCAGTCCTTCGAAATCAACAGCATCTAACTTGATGGCGTGTTGCCCGGATACATTTGCTCGAAGTGTTATTAAGGCATGACCGGTAGCTGATTTCTGCTTGAGATCAACCTTGAGATGCACTTCCGTATGAACTGGCTCAAGTTTCAGATCTGGTGCATAATTTTTTACGGCTCCACTTAAGGCGAAATCACCAAACTTGTGCTGGTTTCGACGGGACAAGTGATCATACTTCATTTGATATCCTTATAAAATTCTATTTGCTAAAAGCCTTGAGCGGAATTTCAAACCATTCTCGTTGCTCATTGCTTACAATAATTGTTTTAGAATCCTTAAAACATATGCCTTCAGCCTGATCGGCTTTGACGAGACTATAGGTTCTGGGAGTTTGTGCTAAAAAGTCATCACCCCGTTTGGGTTTAGGGAAATACCAGATAATGGTTGCCAGCGGATTTTGGGCTAGCATCACCATGGCAGATTCATCCGGTGCCATGCTGGCATCGGTAACCCAACCCCCCAGGTCTTCCTTACGGTTGATCAATTTTAGTACATTGACACGGTTTGTGAAGCGTGTGTCCATTCTATAAAGCTTGGTCGCAGCGGCAGGCTTTCTGATATGACGATCGGCTCTGTGCTTTGTGAGAAAATATATCTTCCCCTGGAAGGTGAACATGGCTTCACAATCGAATTCCCACTCTGTGGCAGGATAGTTGGACTGATCTTCAAAACTGACTGGCAACCAGATCAAGGGTCGTGTTTCATAGGTCGCACGAGGATTGGGCTCAGGAATGAGATAGACCCCCATATCCCTTCTTGTGTTTCCATTGTTTCCTACATCTCCAATTACCAATGTATCGCCGAGTAGAGCCAACGCTTCCCAATCGATGAGACTGGCACTTTTAACTTTTATCCCAGGATACTCATCAAGTTTTTTACCACTAAAGCGTTTTTTCATAAAATCCGGTGCGATCATTTCACCCCGGGATGTCAGAGGAAATAAAAAGGGTTCACTACCAGAATCATTGCACACCCAGTAGACATTATCATAGGTCTGGCTCTTGATAATCGCGCTCTGCTCATCAATATCTTTATGAACTACTTCACAGATTTTATTCTGAGCACTCAGATTGGTGATCAATGTTAAAACCATTAAAACTCGTAAGGTCAATGACATTAAAACTTGCTCCTGGGGCATGAATATTCCATCGACTTCACCGTGAAAAGAAGTACTGTTATGGTATGAACATGGTTAAATACTGACATGAGTGCAAATTCAACAACAGATGCGGGAAATCAAGCAAAAATCTGGTTAAACAGACGATATCACAACTACAACTATTACCTCCAGAAGATCTATGGGGAGAAAATCCGTAAGGTTTCGCTGCATGGTGGATTTACTTGTCCCAACCGCGATGGCTCCAAGGGGCGAGGTGGTTGTGTGTACTGTAATAATGATAGCTTTGTCCCTCACTACATCAATAAAGACATGTCCATCCCCTTACAAATGGAAGCCTCTATTCCATTCATGATCGACCGCTATGATGTCCAGAAGTACATCGCCTACTTTCAGGCATATTCAAATACTTATGATGAGTTGGATAAACTGAAACATATGTATGAAGAGGCCGTGGACTATCCCAATGTCGTTGGTCTGGATATCGGTACGAGGAGCGACTGTGTTGATGAACCCTTGCTAGAGTATCTCGCCGGATTGAACGAACGGGTAAATGTCACTCTGGAATATGGTATTGAGTCTATTCATGATGAAACTCTTGACTGGATGAATCGGGGTCATGATTATGAGTCCGTTGTTAAGGCTGTGGAATTAACCAAACAATACGGCATAAAAGTCGCTGGACATATCATTCTGGGTTTCCCCGTTGAATCAAAGGAAATGATGTTGGAAACTGGTGTCGCTGCCAATGATCTTGGTCTGGATTTTTTAAAAATTCATCAGCTGCATATTGTGAAAGGCACGGTCCTAGCCAAGCGCTACCAGGATGAACCCTTTCCGCTTTTCCAGGCAGATGAATATATTGAGCTAGTGGCTGATATCCTGGAACGACTCGATCCAGAGATTGTCATTCAGCGGCTTTTCGGAGATGCCCCTGATGATATTCTAATAGCTCCACGCTGGGGTTATAACATCCCCAAACTAACTCACCTCATGGATCTAGAGCTAAATCACCGCGATACATGGCAAGGTAAGCAGTATTAATTCTTTCAAACTATTTGCCGTAAATTTCTTTCAGTTTTGCATTTAACAATTCGCCTCGAAGCTCATTATTCATACTAACTACCTTGCCATCTGGATCAATTAAGAAAAGCGAGGGATACGACATTATCTTATACAGCTGTTGCATAGGACCTGATTGGCCATCTAGCACCTGAAGCCAATTCATATCTTTTTCAGTCACATACTCCTTGAGTTTTTCTGCCTCGAAACTATCACTACTGATACTTAATATCTCAAACCCTTCCTGATGATACTCAGCGTATACTTTTTTTAGATTGGGAATTTCATTTACACAAGGTTTGCACCAAGTGCCCCAGAAATCAAGCAGTACATAATTTCCCCTCAAATCCGACAGCTTTCCTTTAGCACCCATGACAGTTTTATATTCGAAATCAGGAGCTATTGAACCGATTATATTGGCTAAAAATTCGGTGCTCCCACTGCTTCTTTTCTGATATTCTAAATAACTAAGGTATTTATGTTTTACTGATCCATACTGTTTCTCAAGCGGTATGGAACCCATAACCGCCATAAATTCTGTATTTGCTTTTTCCTGGAGCTCTTGAAACGGTCCATACAAACTGGTCCTGTAGTCCGCAATAAAATTTGCCTTCACATGTTTCAGCGAGTCAGATTTGCCATACTTTTGCACAAGTTTCTGATACTCTTTATTTGCATCATCATAGATGGAATTTATTCTTTCAAATGTTCGGGCACTTTCGAAGACCTTCCGCCAATAGACAGTTTGGGCGATCCAATTGGCGGGATGATCCTTTATCTCAGCCCTGATTTCGGCCAGAATTGTTTCCTGAGATTCTCCTGCCATAATTAAAAAATCAATATTCCTGAAACGGGCATTCCTGACCGGTACTCCCTTTTCATTATATATGTAACTTGTAAAAGTCTTTTTGTCGTTATAATCAAATTTATGACCGTCAGTAAAATAGTAGCTTAACAATGTCACGTTTTCTGGAATGAAAACTTTTGCCTCCCACTGTGATCCATTGGTTTCCATCTTTAACTCTGTTGCTTTTCCAGAATCAGGTGATATTACATTTCGGAAAAGTCCACTAGCACCTTGATAATTATTGCCTGTCGTCCCCCAATAATCGAAACTATACACCACCGTAATTTCGTCCGATAGCTCATCATTAGTATTGTCATAACAAAGGACAAAGTTCTGCCCATTAATTGGATGATTTTCGATGGTATTTCCACAATTACTGAAAAAGATAATCAGTAGTAAAGCTGATATAATTCGGTTTATTGTCATTTTAGAATCTCCCCTGTTTAAGTTCTACTACATAAAATGGTCATTAATTGAACCGGGTTTTGTGATTCATCAATAACACTATCTAATTGTGACTGCGTCTTTACATGATCGATTTTCGTGAGTTGCGTAAAACTAGACTGTTTAAATCAATTAAAAAGAAATGTTTAATATTAAGGGTTTAGAATGTCTTTAATGCAAATAAAGTGATAACACCAGGAAGTCGAGTTACAAATCACTTAACTCACACGCACCTCCTGAAATGCGATAATATATATCATGAATAAAATTCTTTTCATCCCTTAAGCCAAATCTATATTCACCGTCAGTTTGGATATTGATCAACGAAAGGACGAGATATGCAGAAATGGGCATTGATTTTAGGCGCTTCGAGTGGCTTCGGTGGAGCCATCTCCAAGAAACTTGCCGCCAATGGATATAATATTTTCGGGGTTCACCTCGATCGTAAAGCGACCATGCACAACGTGGAAGCTATAAAAGCAGATATCGAAGCTGTAGGTTCAAAATCTATTTTTTTTAATATTAATGCAGCTGATACACGGGCCAGAAAAGAGGTTATCAGGGTTATGGAAGAAACTTTCTCCCACGAACCCGGTAATGTGCAATTATTGGTGCATTCTCTGGCGTTTGGTACCCTCCTCCCGGTAGTCTACAATCCTGGACAGGGTGGTGTAGTTCATAAGAACCAGATGGATATGACCCTGGACGTTATGGCACACTCGCTTATTTATTGGACCCAGGACGTGGTTGGACACAAACTTATGAAGGAGGGCGGTCACATATTCTGTATGACCAGCTCAGGTGGACATACATCATGGCCAAATTACGGAGCAGTTTCTGCTGCCAAAGCAGCCCTAGAAGCCCATACTCGGCAGATTGCTTTTGAGTTGGCTCCCAAAAGTATTGCCGCCAACGCCTTGAGGGCTGGTGTTACAGATACACCTGCTTTGAGAAAAATACCTGGTAACGAACAAATGATTGCCAAAGCTTTACAAAGAAATCCCGGCGGTCGCCTCACTACTCCTGACGATGTAGCAGAAGCAGTGCTCATCTTTTCAGAAATGAGTACCTGGATTACAGGTAATGTGATTGGAATTGATGGTGGCGAGGACAACGCCGGTTAGTCTAAAACATAATTTCATGACATTAAAAAAGCCCCTGATTGGGGCTTTTTTATTAGGTAGGGTCGTTGCATGCAACGACCCTACCTACCGTTAAATCCAAATACTATTCTTTGGTCAGGATCTGCTGCACATCTGCAAATAGGGTGTCAAAACCATGGGTGACTGATTCTGTATGATGCATGGCGGTTGCCAGTGCGTCCATGATATACTTTTTAGCAATCAACATTTTACGTGAATCCTCACCAGCTTCCTCAAGAATTATATAACCCACGTAGATTGAACCATACATCTCCACCAGTTCAGCGGAATGCAATTCCTGGTAAGCCTTATCTTCCTTCTCCAGTACATGCACTTTACATTTTTCCAGAAGTGTACGAATCTTCTTCAGTTTATTTGCTAGCTGCCGGGCTTCATGACGATATTCACGAGCTTCAAAAGCATCGAACTGATCATCACAAACACCTTTGATTACACCACCAATGGCAGCAATAACCTGGAGTTGAGAAGTACCTTCGTAAATATTGGTAATACGTACATCACGATAATGGCGCTCAACGTTAAACTCCTGCATATATCCAGTGCCACCATGGATTTGGATGGCATCATAGCAAATACGATTGGCTTTTTCGGAAATAATGAATTTCGAGAGTGGCGTTAAAAAGTCAGCCATGGCTTTCCAGTGTTTGGCTTGAGCCTTCGTATCTGTAAAGGATTCACCTGCAGATTTGAGTCTTCCTGTTTCTATCTCACTGACCTTGTGCATATCTACAGCACGGGCAGTGGCATATATAAGGGTCCGTGAACTCTCAAGATCAACCTTCATTTTGATAAGCATATCTGCCACAGCTGGAAAGTTCAGGATAGGTTT
>JABIFG010000220.1 GCA_018650795.1 Fidelibacterota bacterium | reverse complement strand
GTGGGCGCTTTGCCTCATCAGAGGCTCTCTGTTTCTGCTTCTTCTCCATGAGCTGTGGAAAGTTCAGTTGCTCGGCCTGCTCAATACAGTGGCTGATAAATTGGTTGCGAGGTAGATCAAAACAGGCATCAGCCAGCCCCAGATCAGTAGCCTCACGGCTGCCCATTGGTAGTCGAGACTGGGTGATCTGTTCTGCATTCTCTGCACCACAGTGGCGTGGCAGCAGATAGCTCCAGTACTCAGAGCCATAGAGGTTACCCATATCCTTGTAGTGGGGGTTCAGCACCACACCACTGCGCACCCAGAGTAGGTCGGCAGCACGGGCAAGAAAGACCCCTCCGGCCCCAGCATTGCCTTGCAGCGCACTGATGATCAACTGTCGGTCGCTGTTGAGAATCTCCAGCGCTAGGTCATCCATCGCATTGATGTTCTCCCAAGAGGCATCAGCTGGGCTATCGGATGCCTCGATCTGGTTGAGATCCATCCCATTGGACCAGTACTCCTCTCCTCCCAGCAGTAAAATTGCCTGGGTGTTCTGTTGCTTCGCCTGTTGTAGAGCGCGTTGTAGGTGGTGACAGCGCTCTGTACTCATTGCGCCGTTATAAAACTCAAACTGGAGCAGGCCAATCCCACCGATCTCTTGATAACGAATTTCTGAGTAGCCCTGTTCGATAACAGGTACCTTGGACAGCTCCTGCTGCAGAACCTCTGTTGCCGGTAGCTTGAAGGGATGAGCGCTCTGCTTATCGCGCACGGTTCCAATCCACACCGCTTTGTTATCTGCAGTGGCTATACAGAGGGCAGGGCCACACTGCCCAACTACGCTGCCTGGCTTGCCATTAAGATGGGGTTCTGGGTGCGCATTATAGAGATAGAGTTTACGATCATAGAGCGTATCTAAAAGGCCGGGAAATCCATCTGCACTCTGGATCTTGCGTAGAATGGTTTGTTGACTGTCACTGCTCCAGTCAATTGCACGGTCAGCCTGTTTTACTAGCGGTTGCGCCCTCTGTTGGGCGCTATCGGCGATGGCTGTTTGAGGAGTGGGTTCTAGGTGGCCTTCAATAAATCTGGCTACCGCTTGTAGAGTAACCCGACAGGCTGCCTCGGTCACCTCTTGTCGATAAAGACTACCCTTGGCTGCACTGCGCATAGGAAAGCGCCCATAGCCCCAGACATCACCGCCATCCATGATCTCATTGGCCTGCAGTAGGGTTACGCCCCACTCAGATGCACTGTTGAGAATGGCCCAGTCTAGCGCAGAGGGGCCACGGTCTCCCGGTGGGCCGGGGTGGAGTATCAGGCAGGGGCGTTGCCCCCAGATGGTTTCAGGAATGGCCCGTTTCAAAAAAGGGGCAATCAACAGGTCAGGCTCAAACAGAGCAACCGCCTCGGTAGTGACGCTGTCATGAATATCCAGTTCAACGCTAACTTGGTGACCCGCTTCACGTAACTCCACAAACAGTCGCTGGCTTAAGCCATTAAAACTATGAGTCAGCAGCAGGATTTTCAGTGATGGTTGAGCAGAGTTCATTCAGGGGTAGACGGGATGCTGTGCATATTTTTTAGATCATCATACTATGAATGGTTGGTTCGCCGTTTACGGTGATTGATCTAACGGGGTAAAGTCCTCAATAAGGAGTTATTCGTACACCTTCATAGAACCGGAAAGTATTTTTCTGTAATTGTTACAGGAAATGTTTAGAACTCAGGCAGAAAAAATCCGCCGAAGCGGGTTTTGGTTGAGGCGTTACAGAAAGAGTTATTTAGAATCGTGCTTTGAGCGGTCACGGCTTGCGACCCACACCCAGAGTAGCCCAACCCCGATAAACAGCACTTGTACTAAGATATCATCAGGAGTCATTGTTCATATCCTCTATCATGTTTTCTGCACTCTCTTCGACGTGCTTAAATCGTAACACAGCCAGATAACCAACCGCCAATCCAGCCACGCCCCATACATCCATTCGATCAATCTCAAACATATGGCGCAATCCACCCGCCACAGAACTGAGGCCTACAGCAGCGAGAACAGCCATTTTTGTTCTAGCCAGCCC
>JABIFG010000219.1 GCA_018650795.1 Fidelibacterota bacterium | reverse complement strand
TAATGTTTTTTGCCCTTCCTATTCTTTGCTTCAGTCAATTCAATGGAGTGTGGAGTCCGGTCCGGTCTTGGAATACCTCTTATGATTCAATCGGTTTGATTGAAGAGAGGATAGAGCTAGATCATACCATTTATTCAGAGGGTGTTGCTGATCTTAGGCACCAATATCAGAATAATGAAAATGGAGATATTGTTGAAGAAAAGGAGCAATATTGGCAAATTGATCATTGGCAAGATCTGAATCGTTCCCTCTTTTACTATAATAGCGATAACCAAATTGATACAAGCCTTTATAGCTATTGGAGTGTCCTTAGACTGAACTGGAGAACGTGGAGTCGATCACTGGCTACATATAGCGACCAGGGGGACATAACTACCAAAGTCTGGGAGAGCAGGTTTGGGAATGACTCGAATTGGACAGCTACAAGCAGATACACTTACTCATATTTGGATTCAAACCTATCCCTTGAACTTAACGAAATTCAATCGAATGGAGAGTGGCTTAATGATGACCAATGGCTATATAGTTATGATAGTCTAGGTCGGTTGTCACAAAGATTGTGGCAAGAGTATGGGAATGGAAACTGGTTTACCAGACAACGAAGTCTATACACATACCAAAATAATAATCAATACGAAGAACGGCTTGTACAGGACTGGATTGGTTCAATGTGGGTGGATAGGCGTAGAAGTTTAGTAGAATATGAAGCTGGAGCCGTAATCGAAGGGATATTGCAAGCACCCAGCAACGATGAATGGTTGAACAGATCAAGGTGGACCTATGAATACAATCTAAATGGGAATGAAGTAAATTATGTATTTGAACGTTGGTCTTCCTCACCATCCTCTGTAGCAATTAGCGCTGTATCGCCGCATGCTGCTAAACTTAAAGCACCCTTCCCAAATCCATTTAATCCAAGTGTGACAATCCAGTATGAGTTGCTAAAGCAGATGGTTGTCAGTCTAACGATCTATGATATCAGAGGGCAAACCATTAGAACTTTAGTTAACTCACCGCAACCTATAGGACAGTACCAAATGAGTTGGAATGGAATTGATAATCAAGAAAGACAAGTGCCTGCTGGTATGTATTTCGCAAGGCTGCAAGCAGGCGAAGCTTCGCAGGTGGTTAAAATGGTGTACATCAGATGAAAGCGCATGCTAACAAAAGCTTCAAGCTGACTCACATGAAGAGAAGTGCAAAACGAATATGACGTGTATGGATACAGTTTTCGAACAAAGTGAGTCTGCCTCAGAAAGCAGCTTAAGCTTAAGGCGTTAGAGGGAGAAAGGGAGTAATTAATGGTTAGAAGAATCGGCGAATATACCAAGCTGATTTTCATTGTGTTGATTATGATTACATGTACCGATCCAGCTCCCGATGAGGTAGAGGACCTATATCCTCAAGAGCAGATTCCGTGGCCATCTTTGGCTGACACACCTTGGCCGATGGTTCGTCATGATCCTCAAGGAACAAGTAGGAGTAACGAGATGGGGGTGACTTCAATACAGGGAGTAGCCTTAGTTTTGAGTAACAATTACTATGAATCTTCAATCGTTTTAGATAACAACGATGGAATGCTAAGATTGGGAACTTTGGATGGCTCTACTTTTTTAGAACACTTCAACACCACAGATGAGGTTGACTGGGATTTGATGATTGAGGAAAGTGGGGAGATTGTTTTTGGACCGACTCAAGCTGAAAACAACCGCATATATATCGCAGGCAGGAAATCAATATTCGCAGTAGACATCCAAGCTAGGGAAATTATTTGGGAGTATCGTAATTTTGACTGGACAGCAAGCAATGTGACAGTCGGATTATCAGGTGAGTTGTATTATTTTGTAAGTGGACCCTTAAGTTTAGTGTCGCTGACCGGTGAGGGTGATTTACGCTGGATACATCAAAACTCTATTCATACAACTAATAGCATTTCACCTATTGTCATATCTCCAGATGGTGAGCAATTATATTTTAGCTCTGGTGAGGACATAACCTGTATTTCGACTGCTGGGGAGGTGATGTGGAAATATCCTACCAACAATAGTTACATAGATGGTCAAATTGTCGATAATGATGGTAATCTGTACTATTATTCAAGAAACGATGGAGCGTTTTTTTGCATAACTTCTGAAGGAGAATTGAGGTGGCAAATCTCCAAAGAGAGCTTGGGTTTACAAGAGGGTGGCAGTGGTTATAGGCCAACGATAGATTTCCAAGGAAATCTCTATTATTCCGCTAAAGACACTCTAGAGGGGAGCGGGATAATTTCATTAAGTAATGAGGGATCAAAAAGATGGTTTTATCCTGTACTTTCACGTGTTGACCTTGCGTCAGATGCCAATAACACGGTTTATTATGGTCATTCATCTGGTCAAATTCATCATACGGTTGGCGCAATATCAGTAAACGGTGATATTATTTGGAGTTTTGAAATTTCTGATATTTTTGGGCATCTATATAATGAACCTGTAATTACATCTGATGGGGCAATTTTATTCCCATTAGACCATACCTTTGGTCACCATGTCATTAAAGTTTTTTGAAGCAGATGAGTGTTCCCTCTAACAAAGGCTTCAACCTGACCTACTGAACAGGAGTGCTAAGCGAAAATGAATATGAATATACACCATTCAGAGCAGAGCAACCATGCCGATATGGGCAGGTTAAGCCTAAAGCGTTAGATGCATTTTAAGACTGTAAGTCGTCAAAGTAATTCGGACAAGATCGCTTAAAAAATAAGAGACACTTTCCGGGCCTCCAACATATTAAGCAAACACCTCATGGTGCTGCGATTTCATGTTAATACGCTTCCTCATCTGAAGCGTTTTTTG
>JABIFG010000218.1 GCA_018650795.1 Fidelibacterota bacterium | reverse complement strand
ATTATGATCCGTACCCCCACCATGCCGGATAACTTTATAGATTGGATCCCAGACACGACCAATTCTGTGGTGTTCGCTCATGCGGGATACAAAATCATAGTCTTCACCATAATTTCTAGCATAGGCTGATGTATTCATATCAAGGAAACCAATATCTCTGGCGGCTTCAATGTAGAATGAGCGTGGTGCTCCAGCCCCATTGATACGTAAGAGGTTATTGCGACCGTTCTCTTCTGTCCATTCTGGGTGGGTCACTACTGGAATTGAATCCATGCGCTTGATTTCTCCAGAATCGGAATCTTTTTCCCAGACTTCGTACGAACCAATAACCATGGCAATCGTATCGTCTGATTCATAGACCTTGGTTACTTTTTCAACAGCATCTTCGATAAGTTGATCATCAGAATCCAGTTGAACGTAATATTTTCCTTTGGCTCGTTTTAAGCCAGCATTCAGACAGAGACCAATGTTATTAATATCCAGAACGATGAGCTGAACTGCAGGTTTGTCTGCATCATATTTGCCACCACCAGGCATATATTCCTGTACTGCCGCGATGGTAGGATCATTCTCACCACCATTTACCACCACGATGACTTCAATATTCTGGATGGTCTGAGCAAGGATTGACTCAATGGCCGCACCAATAAATCCAGGACGGTTGTTAACGGGTATTATAACGCTGGCAACTAAATCATATTGTTTCTGGGCATAAGGAACCCTGGAGTAATGTTCTCCCGGAGCAAGGTAGGCGCCAATTCTTTTTAAATGGTCGCTAACAATCTGCTCTAGTTCTAACTGGGATTCTTTGCTCGCCAGGAGGTAGTCAAATACATTCTGCTCCCCGACTGCCTTATTGATTCGATAGGGTGCCCCAGCATAACGATTAGCAATATGCACTAACTCTCCAACTTCACTCAAGCGTAATCTTATTTCATATAAGAAATGTTGATTTGTAGAATCAGCGAGGGGCAGGACTTCACTAAGTTTCTCAAGGTTTATAACCCACGCTTTTCCATAATCTGTATTGTCACGAACCCGTCCAATATGATGATCCAGCAAATGTTCTTCACTGAGTTGACCTTCAGCATCGACTTCATAATCAGCATATATGAGGGACCAATCATCGGATGTTTCAGCAACCAATTCATATAGTTCAGCCGCGGACTGCTTAAATTCAATCTTTTCGCTACGAGCATCTATAAGGAGAAGCATATCTCCCTGAAAACTGAGTAATTTTTCACTCAAAGATTTGGCACTTAAATCTGCAGAATTCACGATATCAATTCGAGATTCTGGGAATGTATTTCCATAATCAGCAAGCTCGTGGGTTTGCTCGCCACTAATCACTAATATATTCACGTTAAACTCCTTTTGCATCCCTGGACAGAACACACAATATAAAGACCATCAAAGCCAGGGTTTCCTACACCTTGATGCAAGGAAGGATTTAATAAATAATTCATCAAATTCAACCATTTTCTGTAGCAATTGATAGGAATTTGTAAAATATACGAACAAACAGGTTAATTAATCTAAGAATATGAATTGATTTATTGCGTTAGTTGGTTGAATTCATTGTTTCCACAGGAATTATGTAAAGCAGCCCTGGGTCTGATTCAGACAATTTCATCTGGTAATTGATGGCTTAAAACTGGTCTAATAGTTGCGTTTCACACGTGGTGAAATTGAACAACATATTTCATAAGGTATAGTATTCAGAATATTTGAGATTCTATTGATCTGAACTGCAGCTATGGCCCCGCCCATGACCTCAAACATCGCTCCTGTTGTTGGCTCATCTTGTCCCAGGTCAATCATGATATGATCCATAGTCACTGTGCCTACCACAGGATAGCTTTTTCCATTATATGCGACCAATCCCCTGTTGGTTAAAGCTCGGACGTAGCCATCTGCATAGCCAATGCGTAGCGTACCAATATTTGTGTCAACAGCTGCCTGCCATTTTTCAGCATAGCTAACCGATTCACCTGCAGAAACTTTAGCGATTCTAATAAGCGGTGCTTTTATCGTCATTGCAGGTTGCAGGGAGGTCTGATGTTTCCCTTCTGGTGATGTATCATAGCCATATAATCCAATACCCAGTCTTATGGCATCAAACGATTTCTGATTGTTATGTAAACCGGCTGCACTATTGGCCAAATGAGCCATGCCCTGGAAGCCCCCGGCACGAAGCTTTTCAACCAATGAAGTGAATTCATCATTTTGACGAGCGTAAACCACTTCGGAGCTAGTATCTGAAGACGAGAAATGGCTATACACGCCTTCGATTTGCAAATTAGATGTTTTCCATGATATCAGCTCCTGGGCTTGTTCTGATGTGATTCCCAGCCGATTCATCCCGGTGTTCACATTAAGATGCACCCTGATGTTAGAGGACTGACTTTCAGAGATAGATTTGGCATCCTCCACAGAACCCACGGTGAGGATGGCATGTTCTGGTACATCGGGAAGCTCTGATGGAAAGACTCTACTAAAGATTAAGATTGATATATGGGGAAATAACACTGCCAGTTCCCGGGCTTCCTCAAGTGTGGCCACAGCAAAGGTTTCTACACCAAGCACCTCATGGAGATGTTCAGTAATTTTAAGCGCACCATGCCCATAGGCATTTGCTTTAACAACAGGAATGACTTGTGCGGGATAAACTCTTTTTTTGAAATAGCTAAAGTTTTGAGTTATGGCATCAAGAGAAACTTGACAGGTGGTTTCCATGGATCAATCTCCCAATCAAAAAAGGGCGTGAATAATCACGCCCTTTTCCTAATTGATGTATAGCAAAGAGCTTAGTTGACAGCTTCTTTCAAACCTTTGCCAGCTTTAAAACGAGGAACGTTCATTGCAGGAACATTGATCGGTTCACCTGTACGAGGGTTACGAGCAACTCTAGCGTTACGAGCTGATACATCGAAAGTTCCGAAGCCAACTAAAGCAATTTTGTTACCGCCTTTTAGTGAATCTGTAACAGCGCCTGTAAATGCACCAAGTGCTTTTTCAGCCTGTACTTTCGAGATCCCTGCATCGTCGGCAATCTTTGCAATCAATTCAGCTTTGTTCATAGTGTGTCCTCCTTGTTTTTGTATTAATAGATAAAATCGGTTCAGTTGACTTGAGCATGTCCTGCACGGAATCGCTCAAGTGGGTGTAAACCCTTACCCACCTTATGATAACGTCAAAAAGGTAAGGGGTCTTTTTTGAAAGTCAAGCAGTTATTCAATATTATTATTGAAACCATTTTTGATTAAATACTGCTTCATTTCTTCAAAATTTGAAAATATTTCGGTTGTGCATCCGACGATCCAGGAAGACACTTTTTCCAGGGGCATTCCTAACACAAGGTATACTGGCAGCTTGTGTTCATATGCCAGTGTGAGCTCGCCGTGGGTCCCACCTCCCTGTATTACATACTCATCCCACAAACAGATTACAGCATCGCATTTTTCCAATAGCTGCTCTAAATCTCTATCAATAATTTTTTTTATTACAGGCCTAAATCGTTTAGTATCAACACTTTTCCACTGTCTGAAGTTATCCTTCTCCTCCTTAGTCAGAAAATCTTGCTCATGCTGAGAGGGATCAAACACATCGATGCTAAACTCACTATCTAGAAATTGAGTGATATCCCTGCGCCAGGTCGATCCATCGTCAGGAGCAGCTTCAATTGCCCCAGCTAGATAGATTCTCAACTATCACCATCGAGATGAAAAAATGTTGCTGAGAGCCATATGAGGAAGGCGGTTTCAATCAGACAGATTAATAGAAACCCATAATCTATCATTCCGCCAAGGAAAGCAATATCAAGACCAGCCATCCAATTGTAGGGAGGCAAGTATAGGGCGATTTCAGGAAATTTCTCCATTGGAACACCCTTGGTAAGGAAGAGACCGCTGATCATCATGATGGGGAAAAGCCCAATATAGAGGAGCTTACTCAAGCTATCTACATGCTTTGCCAGTAACCCTATAATCTTACTCAGGGACACTATTTGCAATGCGCCCAGAAGGATAAACACAATACTAGCCTGAAAGTTTATGGCTGAAAAGGACATCTCTGTTACAAATGCTAGAATTGCCCAAACGACGATCAGATGCGTAAAACCCTTGGTCAGACTAATCATACCCTGGGCAATAAAAAACGACGGTTGTCGATGGAAACGGCCCATTTCGTATAGACTGGCCATCCCATTACTTCGCTGGGTTTCCCAATAAAACCGGGCTGTTGTCTCATAAATCGTAATCAACAGAGTCAAGAGGAGAGAATCCAAAACCAGCGCTGGCATAACAACCACCATCTCAGCTTTTGTCAACAGTGATTTATAAGGTAAAAAGAACATGAAAAAGAAGATCAAACCTGTGAGAACAGGCATGAGACCCATGGTTGTGAATTGACGCTTATAAATGGTCAGTTCGCGGTGCCAGAGGGCTGCCAGTACGTTATTCATGTATGGCCTCCACCTTGATCATCCGCTTGAAAATGTCAGTCAGAGCAGGTAATCGAGGAGTTGCCTCTACCACCCTCTCATGAAAAAGGGCTGTAATTTTCTCCGGTGGGATATCTACTTCTGTAATGATCTCAACGTGATTCCCCTGAACCGTATAGGAGACCACATGGGGTGATGCGTCCAAAATATTAAAATCCCTCTCATGGGTTTCGGATAAGGTGAGATCAAGAATGCGATTTTCCCGTTCTGTCTCTTTTAATTCCTTGAGGGTTCCATCTGCCACAAGACGACCATCATCAAGAATAGATATTCTATCAGCCAGCCGCTCAACCTGATCAATATTACTGGAAACCATCACAGTTGTGAATCTCAATTTTTGTTCTCTGAGGAATGCTTCCATAAGTTCTTTACAACCCTGGTCCAGGGAAGCCGTGGGCTCGTCCAATAATAGAATGGAAGGATTGTGCAGTACAGCGCGGATAAATTCCATTTTCCTGCGCGTACCAAAACTTACTTCCCTGGGGAAAGCATGCAGGCTATCAGCTACCTCAAAACGCCGCACAAATCCAGAAATACGATTGATCAGATCTGCTTGAGCTATCCCATGAAGTTTTCCATGGAGTGTGAGGTTCTCCATCAGAGTGAGTGATTGTTCAAAACGGCTGTCCTGTGACATATAGCCAATCTGGTGGCGGATTTGATTCTGTCTTGCCCCCAGATTTAAGCCATTGATATAGCCTGATCCCAGTGTTGGGACACACAGCGTTGCAATCACCCTCAACAGAGTCGACTTGCCTGAACCTGTTGTCCCTATGATGGCATGGATATGCCCTTTTTCAACACCCAGGGTAACATTATTTAAAGCTGCCTTTTCATCATATTTCTTGATGATATTTCTCAGCGTAATTGAAACGGCCATATCTGCCCGATCTCCCTACAAATCGATTTAGTTAACTATGACTTTAGCTAGCCACTTCCTTATCGCCCTTAAAGGTCCATACTGCCAGTAAGACTATCATGAGCACTAACACCCATAGGGATGCATAATTATAAGTCGAACTTCCGTACGTGATGAGGTCTGTAAAACGACCAATCAGCAAGGATATACGACCCATTACTGCAAATCCAAATGACGCGCCAAAACTGATCATAAGAAAGTAAATTCCAACTCTGGTAACTTTACCAAAACTGCCTTTGTGTTCCTTTGAGAAATAGAAATATAGCAAACCGGTAATAGTACCCACCAGAATGATCAGATTATTGAAAACACTGACACCCGTGAGGCTGAAGAAGGGCATATCAACAAACGATACTGCTGAGCCCTTAATCTGTCCCAGTACATTGGAATTCAAGAAGGCATAGGCCCTCAAACCAGCGGCCATACCTACAGTATATGCAATCCCGAGGCGTGCTAGCCAGCTCAACTTTGAAGCCACACTCAATAGCATCATAATTCCTAAGGCAAAAGGAAGGATATACATGAAGTGTGGATCATGTCCATGCCCCTTATCTATACCTCCATCAGGAAATACGCTCGGTAGAACAAAACCAAAGAAATTGTAGATCCCATACCAGGCTTTCATGAAAAAGCCAGATATCTCCCCTTCGGGGACAGGCCATAGACGACCAAACAAATTGGGTTGAACTTGTGTCCAGAAGGCCATTGCCATCCAATAGCCAGCGGATACACCGACAAACACATGTTCAGATATCTTATAAAACGGATTGTCTTTATAAAGATATGAAAAGATACCAAAGGTTAAAAAGACTGCGACCCATGCACCAAAAATTTCAGAACCGTTCATTATTCAGCCTCCTAATATTTCTTGGAACGCCGACGTTCAACAAAGAACGAGATGTTTCCGAAAATGATAAAACCAACGATGACAAGATGTGCAACGGATTGTGCATCCATTCCACTGGTACCAATACCAGCCTGCCCGATAAGAGATTCGTATTCTGCAGCTCCTGGCATACCACCCAGGATACCTACAATCTGTCCGGATTGGACATAAGGCATCACTTCATTTACTTGAATAGAGGTTGTACCAGTACTCATGGTGACACCAGTGGGATCTGCAGCATACTGTACCCATTCCACAGTTCCCGGATATCCAGCTGAGGCTGAGAAAAGATAATCAAAGTCTTTGACCTGATTGACACCAACCATCATGGGTATGTCATCCAGGAAATTTCCCTGTGAATCAACTGTAAAGACCTTGCGGATATTACTGACGAGACCTTTGATAACTGCTTCAGCTCCAGGACGATATCCTAGTAAGACATAATCTTCACCGTAGACTTTGTTGTATTGGTTGTCGGCTACCTGTTCAAGGGCTTCCATGGCCATGAACTGACCATCAGGCCAGAGACAGGTAATGTAGACCTTCACATCCTTTTCAAAAAGGTGACGCAGCAAAGCAATTGCCATGGGGTGAATTTCTGGCTTAGTACTGGGTCCATATTCAAATGAGACCAATGCCTTATCCCCTGCTTCCAGCTCTTCCACAGCATTATAGACATCCTGAGAGGAATTGGTTGGCCGGATGGGCAACCCAAGTGGAAAAAACAGTGGCAGGATAACTACCAGAGCTATCACCACAAAAATGATACGCCTATCAAGACTACCGGCACGAACGATAAAATCTAAGAATTTTTCCATGATCATTCTCCGATATATGATTTTTCAATTCCCAAAATATAGCGAATTGAAGTGGCAAAGATGCCCAATCCAATTCCTATCATGATAGCCCGAGCTCCGGCTACATTGGGATTGTTATAGATCCAGTCCTGTAAGACAGGTAGGTAGAAAATCGCAGGCTGATCAACTGGCCAGCCCATGATAAAACCAGCAATGGTCACAATGAGGACCCCACCAACGACCGAGGCCAGAGTGTAAGTCTTGTTCTTAAACCACGTATTCACACCTGCACTTAAGGCTAGTACGACGATATACAGAATGAACCAGGCCGAAATACTTCCACCAATGGGAACACGACCCAGCATAATGATAATACCTGAGATTAGAAGCAGTGTGGCTTCAAAATTTCGGATTTTGAATGCTCGGTAAGATGCCGAGGCTACAAAGAAAGCCAGCAGAGCAAACATGGTCGCTGAGAGTGGAGTAAAGATAAATCTGAACATCCAGTTAAACAGTGATCCCCGTGTGGAGATATGCGCGCCCCAGTCGGTAGCTCTCATGTGAGCTGTTCCACCAGCAGCATTGATCTGCTCTACCACATTGTCAGCACCGTTTTTTGTGAAATAGGGTGTTTCAATGATATAGGGGTCACCTTCAGGCACGGCGACAAGGACATTTTCAGTACTCTTTTCATCAAGATTGATCTCGCTGGCTAAAACAGTT
>JABIFG010000217.1 GCA_018650795.1 Fidelibacterota bacterium | reverse complement strand
AGCAAATGAATTTGATGAAAAGTGGGGCACTTCAAGCAATTAAAATTGAAACAAAGAAAAGGATAAATACATGGAAAAAATTATTGGAGAAGTAGAGCGCAGTGAAACTGAAAAGATTCTCATTCAGGTTAAAGAATTCAAAGGTCGTACCTACGTAGATTTTAGAATTCACTACCTGGCTGATGAGGATGAATGGCGTCCAACCCAGAAGGGTATCACAGTTGCTCCAGCTTTATGGGAAGACTTTAAAAAGCATGTAGATGAGGCCAATAAATTCCTCGGCGAAGAGGGCTTGATCTAAGCTTTTTCCCTCAGCAACTCACGCCTGAGTTGCATTTTTGATGTAAAATATTGACGATACACTATGGCCAGCATAATCATGTTGGCCATGGTTGCTGTTGTAAACCACATATACATAATCATAATTTGATACCGCACTGCAATAATTGGATCAATTCCAGCTAGAATTTGTCCTGTCATGACACCGGGGAGTTGTACCAAACCCACAGTCATCATGGCATTAATGTTAGGGATCAAGGCGGCGTGAATTGAAGTCTTCATGGCATCAAAGACGGCCAGTTTTGGTGTGGCACCCAGAGCGAGCAAGGTCTCAATCTCTTTTTCACGATGTTTCAACTCACCAACAAATCGATTGGCAGTCAGGGCCGTTGAATTGAGCCCGTTGCCAATAATCATCCCGCCAATAGGGATGGCTGCATAGGGTGAGTACCAGGGTTCGACATCCAGTATAAATAGCAGGATGGTGCCCAGGATAATGATGGCGGAACTCAGCAGGGCTACCAGCATGGCTGGAAAAAAGTGCGGGATGGAGTTTTTCTGTCGTCGCGTACCCTCATAACTGGCGATGAGAATCATGATCAAGAGCAGCATTAGCATAAAGGCCCAGTGTTGTTGATCAAAAAACCAGGTCAGTACATAACCCATCAGGGTCAGTTGAACAAAGGTGCGCAGGCTCCCGATCAAGAGCGTGTTCTCCAGACCCAACTTCCATTTTTTGATTAAAAATAGTGAAAAGGCAATAAAAAATAGTGATACGAGTAAGTCACTCCAACTCAACACATAAAAATCAGGTCGCATTCTTGACCTCATTCTTTAACAAGCCGGCATCCTCAAAAGCATGGGATTTATCGAGAGTTTCAAAATCACCATCACCAATAATTTTACCATGTGATAAAATGATAACCCGCTGGGCATATCGCCGCATGAGCATGTGATCGTGAGAGACAGCGATGATAGTTAATTGTAATGCTTCTCTAAGCTTGTCAATCTGATCCATTATTTCACGAGCAAGTTTTGGATCCAGGTTTGAGGTTGGCTCATCCAGGAGGATAACCTGCGGATGATTCAGCAGCGTTCGTGCCAAGGCCAGTCTTTGTTGCTCTCCCCCTGACAGATCGCGCGCATGATGGGTTAATTTAATATCAACCAGCCCTACCTGATCCAGGGCAGCCAAAATCTCATGATCCAGAGTTTGAGAGATATTCTGATCCCAGCGACCTGCGATCAATAAATTTTCCCTGACAGTGCCATTAAACACAACAGGGTTTTGGAAAAGGACACCGACATTTTTTCGAAGTGCCTGTATATCCGTATCGATATTTACACCTCGGAATGTGATATCACCCTGGCTGGGGCTGGTCAGGGCATTAAACATGCGTAAAAGGGAACTTTTTCCTGCTCCCGATGCACCAATAACAGCAACAAATTCACCTCTAACAATCTCAAAATTGAGTCCCTGGAGGATATTTAGATCATCAACCTGTAGATGTACATCCTTAAACTGAAATAGCATGTCGTTTTCCATGGGTCGATAATATGCGATACTGGCGCAGAAAGAAATGATATATGACAAATCAGTTCAAGCGTTTTTTGTTTGCCTGATTTTTCCAGCGTTTACCTTTGCAGCTGAAATTGGAGAACCTTCATGGCTTTAAAAATAGTTGGACCAGATTTTTTCGATTTATCAGCACTACTCTCGGAAGAAGAGATTGCTGTCCAGAATATGACCCACGATTGGGTTCAAAATCGTTTTAATCCCCTCATCTCAAAACACTATCGGGAAGGCAGTTTCCCTTTTGAATTACAAGCTGAGATGGGAGAGATGGGGTTCTTTGGTTCTACACTCCCTGAAAAATATGGGACCGCAGGTATTAATAGTGTGGCTTACGGTCTGATGATGCAGGAACTGGAGCGTGGGGATTCAGGTCTGCGCAGCTTTGCATCTGTCCAGGGTTCACTGGTGATGTGGCCTATCTGGAAATATGGCTCAGAAGAGCAAAAAGATAAGTGGCTTCCAGTGCTTGCTTCCGGGGAGAAAGTCGGATGTTTTGGCCTCACAGAGCCTGATTATGGTTCAAATCCTGGTGGAATGATCACTCGCGTTAAGCAAGAGGGTGATAAATTCATTCTAAATGGAACTAAGATGTGGATTACCAATTCACCAGTAGCTGATGTGGCTGTGATCTGGGCCAAGGATGAAGCGGGTGAAGTCAAAGGATTTCTGGTTGAACGGGGAACACCTGGATTCGAGACCCCTGAGATAAAGGGTAAATTATCACTCAGGGCGTCTGTGACAGGTGAAATCGTTTTGAAGAATTGCATGATTCCACTGGAGAACCAACTACCTGAAGCCGATGAACTCAAAGCACCTCTCAGCTGTTTGACCCAGGCGCGCTATGGTATTAACTGGGGGGTTATGGGCGCAGCCATAGCCTGTTATGAAGAAGCTGTGAATTACGCAAAAACCAGAATCCAATTTGACAAACCCATCGCTGCTTTTCAATTGACCCAACAAAAGTTGGCTGAAATGCTCAACGAAATTACCAAAGCTCAGTTTTTAACTCTGCAGCTTGGTCGTCTCAAAGATAGAGCTACCCTGAACCACAGCCAGGTCAGCCTGGCAAAAATGAATAATGTTCGCATGGCTATTGAGATTGCCCGCTCTGCTCGGTCCATTCTAGGTGCCAGCGGTATCACTGATGAGTATGTTTCCATGCGTCATGCAGCCAATCTAGAATCTGTGCTCACATATGAAGGTACACATGAAATGCACACGCTGGTAGTAGGTGAAAGTATTACTGGCATCCCTGCCTACCGTTGAAACATTGCATCTGTTGAATCGTATGAAATATGTAAATGTTGAATTTTAGAGAGAAAGAAAATCTATGTCTACAATCCTGGTAACTGGCGGTACAGGCTATATCGGTAGTCACACAGTCTTGGAATTGCTCTCACAGGGAGATGAAGTCATCGTTGTTGACAACCTCTCCAATAGCAGCCGCGAGTCCCTACGACGCGTTGAAGAGCTTACTGGCAGACAAGCAGTTTTCTATGAGATCGATTTAATGGATCAAGAGGCTCTGGCAACCCCCTTTTCAAATCATCGTATCGATGCGGTCATTCATTTTGCCGGTTTGAAAGCTGTTGGAGAATCGGTGCAAATTCCTCTTAAATATTATCAGAACAATATCACCGGGACTTTGAATTTGCTAGAGGCTATGCAGATAAACGGAGTAAAGCGTCTGGTGTTCTCATCGTCAGCCACAGTATATGGTGATCCAAGTTCAGTGCCCATTACTGAGGATTTTCCTGTGTCAGCCACCAACCCCTATGGACGTTCAAAATTAATCATTGAAGAGATGTTGGGTGACCTATACATCTCCGAGCCAGAGTGGGATATAGCACTTTTAAGATATTTTAATCCGGTCGGTGCCCACAGTAGCGGGCAAATTGGCGAAGATCCCAGTGGTATCCCCAATAACCTCATGCCCTACATTTCTCAGGTTGCCGTGGGCAAGTTGGAAAAGCTTTCCGTATACGGAGATGATTACGAAACTCTTGATGGGACAGGTGTCCGGGACTATATCCATGTCGTTGATCTTGCTCAGGGACATCTAAAAGCCCTGGATCATTTGATGACAAAACCCGGATTAGTGACTATAAATTTAGGTACTGGTCAGGGATATAGTGTTCTGGAGATGGTACAAGCCTTTGAATCAGCCTCAGGCCAGGCAGTGGCATATCAGGTTGTTGATCGACGTGCAGGGGATATTGCAGAATGTTATGCTGATACAGGAAAAGCTCATGAAGTCCTGGGTTGGAAAGCATCCAAAGGTCTCCAGGAAATGTGCGATGATGCCTGGCGTTGGCAATCCAATAATCCACATGGATATCGGAAATAATCGGGTAGCCCAGCTAAATACCTTCGCCTCAGAATATCTATCAGCTAAACAAGCTAACTGCATAAGGTAATTTTCATTTCTTTCTGGCTCACAAATCTCCAATCAATATCATAGACGTAGTCTATAAGGGAAAAAGCCAAAAAATAATTGCGTAATTGCACTTACGGGAGGTGTTGCATTTAGGTGAGTGGCAGAATATTATTCGCGACTTGAAATAATGGAACCCTAAAGGAATAACATGTCTCAATACCTCGTCATCGTCGAATCACCTTCAAAAGCAGGAACTATCAAAAAATATTTAGGGGAAGAGTATAAGGTTCTTTCTACCGTTGGACATATTCGAGATTTGCCTCGAACTCAGTTAGGTGTAGACTTAAAAGACAATTTTAAGCCACTCTATGTGACCATTCCCGGTAAGAAGAAAAATGTAGACGCGCTAAGAGAGGCTGCCAGACAGGCGGCTCATATTTTTGTGGCAACTGACCCTGATCGCGAAGGAGAGGCCATCGGATGGCATGTTACACGCATACTAAAAAATCTTAATAAACCGATTTCCCGAGTCATGTTTTATGAAATAACCAAAACTGGCGTATTGGAGGGAATGCAGAAGGCAACTGAACTTGATATGAACATGGTCAATGCTCAGCAAGCCCGACGAATCATAGACCGTCTTGTTGGATTCAAAGTGAGTCCATTTTTATGGCGAGTGCTTTATTCTGGATTAAGCGCAGGTCGTGTACAGTCTGTAGCATTGAGACTCATCTGCGAACGCCAGGAGGAGATTGATAGGTTTGAACCTCAGGAATATTGGACGATAAAAGCCGATGTGGAAACTGAAAAGAAAAAACGCTTTGAAACTGAACTCCAAAAAGTTGATGGTAAAAAGGCCTATATCCCCAATGGAACTATTGCTAACGAACTTAGGTCGATTTTAAAAGATGAGCAATTCGTTGTATCCAAGGTAGCAACAAAACGTGTTCGCAGGAATCCCCATGCGCCTTTCACGACATCCACACTTCAACAGGCGGCCTTCCAAAAGTTAGGTTTTACAACCAAGCGTACCATGACTCTGGCTCAACAATTATATGAGGGCGTTACCCTTGAAGATGGGGAAGCAACAGGTCTGATTACCTATATGCGAACCGATTCAACCCGTGTGGCAGATTCTGCTGTTGAAACTGCTAGAACTCAAATAGAATCAAAATATGGTCAGAAATATTTGCCCGCTTCACCACGTCAATTTGGCAAAAAGAGTGGTAAAATTCAGGATGCTCACGAAGCTATTCGCCCGGCCAACCCTGACCTGACACCAGATGTAATAAAAGCCTCTCTGACGGCACCGCAAGCCAAGCTATATGATCTTATATGGCGTCGCTTCGTTGCTTCTCAAATGGCTGTGGCTGTATTTGATCAATCCACAGTTGATGTAAATGCCGGTACCCGGTTTGAGCTTAGAGCCTCAGGTTCAGATCTTGTATTCGACGGATACCGAGTTGTTTATTTTGAAAATGTGGAAGATAAGGAGAGTCACCTGCCATCAGACCTGGTTGAGAAAGAGAATCTTCAACCACTTGAGGTTAATGCAGATCAGCATTTTACCAAACCGCCTGCTCCATATACAGAGAGCAGTCTGGTAAAAATTCTTGATAAGGAAGGGATTGGTCGACCGTCCACCTATGCCAATATCATCTCCGTAGTTCAGGCCAGAAATTATGTTCAATCGGAAAAACGTAAACTTTATCCAACTGAATTGGGTAAAGTTACCAATAAGCTACTGGTGGAAAACTTTTCTGAATTGGTAAATAAAACGTTTACCCGTGAAATGGAAATATCTCTCGATAAAGTTGAAGAGGGTAAGAGTACCTATCTGGAAGTTTTGACAGAGTTCTGGAAACATATGGAAAAATGGCTGGAAGAGTCTTCAAAATCATATAGTGAACTCAAGAAATCACTTCAGGAAGATAGTGGCGAAGCCTGCGAGAAATGCGGCAAACCCATGGTAATCAAATGGAGTAAGAACGGACGATTCCTGGCCTGCTCTGGATTTCCAAGTTGTAAAAATGCCCGACCACTAGATACTCCCAGCAATGGAGAAGATGGTGAAGATAAAGTAGCTGAAGATCACGGGGTATGTGAGAAGTGTGAATCACCTCTCGTCCTCAGAGATGGTCGATATGGTAAGTTTTACGCCTGCTCTGCCTATCCAAAATGTAAATTTACCAAACCATTCACGATTTTAATGCCCTGTCCCAAACCAGATTGTAAGGGTGATATTTCTCCGAGAAGATCAAAGCGGGGAAGAACTTTTTATGGATGCACGAAGTATCCGGATTGTGATTTTGTCAGTTGGGATCCACCCATTGCACACACGTGCCCGGCTTGTGAGAACCCATACATGGTTGCAAAATCGACCAAGAAGAAGGGTGATTATGCCCTTTGTCCAAAATGTAAACATGAAGTGAGCGTCAACGAAGCGGAAGCTTCCTAGTCCAAAATTTGAGAGATTAAAATGGCACGTTTAGAAAGTTTTGATAAACTCGTTTCTCTGTCTAAGAGACGGGGATTCATTTTTCAATCGAGTGAAATATATGGCGGAATCAACGCTTGTTACGACTATGGACCTCTGGGTGTTGAGCTTAAAAGGAATGTCAAACAGATGTGGTGGAATGCCATGACCAGACAGCATGACAATATTGTGGGTCTGGATGCGGCCATTTTAATGCATCCCAAAGTCTGGGAAGCCAGTGGACATGTCGGTGGTTTTACCGATCCACTGGTAGATTGCAAGAAATGTAAAACACGTTTTCGAGAGGACACACTTCCTGAAGCAAACATGAAATCGAAGGAATGTCCAGAATGTGGTGGAGAATTGACTGAATCACGTCAATTCAATCTCATGTTCAAAACTCAAATGGGTGCTGTTGAAGATACTGCTTCAACGATCTATCTGCGTCCAGAGACAGCCCAGGGCATTTTTGTAAACTTCCCAAACGTTGTGGATACTTCTCGTCAGCAGATTCCATTTGGGATTGCCCAGATTGGTAAGGCTTTTAGAAATGAGATTACCCCTGGGAATTTTATTTTCAGAACCCGCGAGTTTGAACAGATGGAAATGCAGTTTTTTGTGAATCCTGAAGAAGCTGATGAATGGTTTGAAACCTGGAAGGAGCGTCGCATGGCCTTCTATGATACCATCGGAATAGATCGGGAAAATTTACGTTTCCATGAGCATGGTCCAGATGAATTGGCTCACTATGCCCGGGCTGCCTTCGATGTCGAGTATAAGTTTCCCATTGGGTGGAGCGAGTTGGAAGGAATTCACAATCGGGCTGACTTTGATTTGAAGCAGCATGAAGAATTCTCCGGCAAGAATATGGGTTACAGGGATCCTCAGACAAACAAGGTCTATACTCCCTTTATCATTGAGACTTCTGCCGGCTGTGATCGCACCACTTTGGCTGCCATGTGTGAAGCCTATGAGGAGGAAACTCTTGAAGATGGTTCTGTGAGAACCGTGATGCATTTTCACCCACGTCTCGCTCCCATTAAAGTGGCTATCCTGCCACTGGTGAAAAAGGGTGGATTAAAGGAATTAGCTACGGAGATCAAGGATCAGCTAAAAAGTCATTTTAATGTGTTTTATGATGAAAAAGGTGCCATCGGACGTCGTTATCGTCGCATGGATGAAGCTGGAACACCTTATTGTGTAACTATTGACTTTGATACCCTTGACGATAAGGCAGTGACTGTCAGGGATCGGGATTCAATGGATCAAATTCGAGTACCTATTGCTGAGCTTCAAGCCTGGCTGGCAGAGCGCATCCTGATTAGCTAACTTCACATATTGATTCTTACTGAGTCTAAAGCATATTGAACAAAACGGGCTGTGGGTTAATCTTCAGCCTGTTTTGCGTTCAGGGGCCATTTGTAAAAAAAACTCACAATCTATTTATAGCCACTTGCTGTCCCTCTGATGGTATTTATATTGGTTGAAGTGATTAGGCGAGCATCAAAGCAACCATTCTTTTTTAAACAGCAATTTTCTGATCCACTTCCAATTAATTTAATACATGCACCTCAAGGTGCATTTTTCTTGTGATATACCCAGAGAGTAGGCGTGAATGAACAACATGTTAAAATTTTTGATTGACCTTCAGGAGATTGACCGGCAGCTATTCGAAATTGATGAAAAAAAGGGGAGTCTTCCCCAGCAAGTTGAAAAACTGGAGTTACAGGCTGAAAGCGTTAAAACTGAATTGGAGACTACTCAATTGACGTTGGAGGATAATCAGAAAGAGTTACTGAGCATTAAGGGTACTCTTATGGATTCTGAGGGCAAAGTTAAGGAAAAACAGGATAAGCTTTATCTGGTTAACACCAACCGGGAATACGATGCTTTAACCAACGAAATCGAGACTATTAAATCTGAAATGGCCATAGGTGAGGGGCGGCAATTATTCCTTGAGTTGGAGATTGGAAAACTGGAAGAAACCATTGCCACTTCTAAAGAGCAGAGTACTACTTTTATTGAGCAGTTAGACGCGAATCGTGACGAACTCAAGGAAAAATCTGATCTCACTGATGCCCGTCAGGAAGAACTTGAGTCTCAAAGAGCCGAATTGATAAAAAATATTGGACAACGTTACTTGAGGAAATATGATAGAATTCTCAAAGCTCGCAGACGTGCAGTTGTTCCAATTTTGCGAGGATCTTGCTCCGGGTGCCACAAACAGCTGAATCCTCAGACCATTTATGAAATCCAACAAATGGACGCCTTCATCGAATGCGAAAATTGTGGTCGGATATTGGTAGTTATCCCAGGTGATGACAATTAGACATCCCTTATAATTAGATAAATAATTTATTTTGAGATGATCCGAGAAATCGGATCATTTTTCTTTTAGTAGACCGACAATACCTTAGTTTTGCAATGCTTTTTTAAATGGGTGGATTGGGCAGTCACCTGGCATTAGCTGGGAGGAAAGTCCGGACTCCGCAGGACAGGTTGCCCATGTTTGGAGCATGGGACTCTACTTTTTGTAGGGATGGAAAGTGCCGCAGAAAAGATACCGCCTACCTACGCCCTTCGGGCTTCGGCAGGCAGGCCCCCTTATATGAATGAATAGAGTGGGCTTGCCCACCGGAGCTCGCAGAGCGTAGGTGGGTAAGGGTGAAATCGTGAGGTAAGAGCTCACGCCTGGATCAGGTAACTGGTTCAGAGGGTAAACCCCAGCTGGAGCAATTTCAAGCAGAAGAGCATGGTAGTCCGCTATTCATCTCTGATGAAACTCTTCGGGTAGGAAGCTAGTATCTCCATGCAAATGGGGATCCAGATCAATGGCTGCCTCATCCTCTTTTGAGGGTAAGACAGAATCCGGCTTATAGATCCACCCATTTATTTTCTACCCCTGGATCAATTCAAACTCAAATGTTGTGTTATGTGGTCAAAACAGTGATGTTTTTACCGTGAATTAAACCGATATGAAGTTTATACTATAGACCAATTTATTATGGAAAAAATCTGGATCATTCAAGACAGTCCTCAAGGGGAAATAGAAAATCTCACAGCTTCTCTAAGTGTTTCACCTGTAGTGGCTGGAATGTTATGGCGTCGTGAATTACGCACTATAGATGCAGCTCGACAATTCTTTAATCCTTCCATATCTCACTTGCACGATCCTTTCCTCATGCTGAATATGGACATCGCTGTAGATGAGATTTCAAAGTGTCTTGATGAGCATGCCCCGATCCTCGTATATGGTGATTATGATGTGGATGGTACGACTGCGGCGTCACTATTACACTTATTTTTGCAATCAATCGGTGCAAAATCGGAATTCTATATACCTGATAGAAATACAGAAGGATATGGTGTTTCCCACAAAGGTATCGATTACGCGGCTGAGATTGGTGCCAAATTAATCATCACCTGTGATTGTGGAATCACTGCTGTTGAACAGGTGGAGTATGCCAAACAGCAAGGTGTGGATATGATGATCACCGATCATCATATTCCAGGTGAGAAACTTCCAGATGCCGTAGCCATATTGAACCCCAAGCAAGCAGACTGCGAATATCCCAATAAAAATTTATGTGGGGCTGGTGTGGCCTTCAAACTCACTCAGGCCATAGCCAAGAAGCGAGAACTAGCACCCGAGCAAGCGCTCCAGTTTATGGATCTTGCAGCCATAGGGACAGCTGCCGATATTGTAAAAGTTACTGGAGAAAACCGAATTATCGTTGGTGAGGGTCTCAAATTAATTAGTCAGGGAAAACGTCCAGGAATAAAAGCCCTGAAGAAGGTGGCGGGGATAACGCGGGATGAAGTCACGGTATCGGATGTTCTCTTCGGATTAGGACCACGCATAAATGCTGTGGGTCGTTTGGGAGAAGCCATGCGTGCCGTACGACTAATGACAGCCACCACCCAGGCAGAGGCCAAAGAGCTATCGGCCGTACTCAATTCTGAGAATGAAGCCCGCAAAACAGTTGAAGGCAAAATATTTGATGAAGCAGTACGTCTCTCAAATGCCAAATATGATCCAAGGGAAAAACGGTCTCTTGTACTTTATCACCAGGGTTGGCATCATGGAGTTATTGGGATCGTTGCTTCAAAGTTGAAGGAACGATATTTTGTCCCAACTGTAATTATTGCTGTAAATGATGGTGTGGGTAAAGCTTCTGCCCGAAGTATCAGTGGATTTGATCTCCATGCCGCATTCTCACAATGTGCAGATCTGCTGCTCAGTTTTGGCGGACACACAATGGCCGCTGGCATGTCAATTGATCCAGCAAATCTGGAGACCTTCGAACAACGCTTTCAGGAAGTTGCCATGGCCCAGGTAACTGAAGAAATGATGCGACCTCGTTTAAAAATCGAATCAATCATAGAATTTTCCGACATTAATTCACAATTAATGGAAACACTACGACGCCTGGCCCCCTACGGCCCAGGGAATATGCGTCCCCTATTTGCCAGTCAAAATCTGGAAGTTATCGGATATCCACGACCCAAAATTGTGGGTAAAAATCATCTGAAGCTTAAGGTTCGTCAAGGACGCACCGTACTGGATGCGATTGGTTTTGGTATGGCTGAGTCTCTGGAATTACTGTATTCGCAGAAGCATCTGGAAATGGCTTATGTTTTGGCTGAAAACGAATGGCAGGGTCGTAAAACTATCCAATTAGAATTAAAAGATATTAGGGTAATGGATTAGGAGTTCACAATGCGTAAAGCTTACATCGATGCGATCGGGATGTATGTCCCTCCGAATGTGGTAACCAACCAGGATTTAGAAAAATTGATGGACACATCGGATGAGTGGATCAGAGAAAGAAGTGGGATTCAGGAGCGTCATCATGTTGACGGGGAATGCACCACTGACCTGGCATTAAAAGCCGCTGAAGAAGCATTGGAAAAGGCTGGTATGCAGGCTGAGGATGTGGGACATATCATCTTTTCAACCATGGCGAGTGACTATTTTACACCAGGTGGTGGTCCGATGATGACCAGACGTCTTGGGATTCCAGGAACCCCAGCATTAGATATTCGCATGGCGTGCTCAGGATTTTTGTATGGTCTTTCTGTTTCCAAAGCCTTCATTGAGTCAGGTGCCTATGATAATATCCTATTGATAACTTCAGAAGTTCAGTCCGTAGCACTTGATTTTACCACAGAGGGTCGCGATACAGCAGTCCTGTTTGGTGATGGAGCTGCAGCAACCGTTATTAAGGGCACGGACGAGGATAGAGGTCTGCTATCAGTAAAAACCCACTCTGATGGACGCTATGCTGAAGATCTCATGTTGCGTACTCCCTCTACTTTGGATAATCCCTTTTTATCCAAAGAATTGCTGGACAAGGGTTATGGTCATGTAAAAATGAACGGACGCACAGTATTTAAGCATGCTATTACCAAATTTCCACAGGTGATATATGAGGCCTTGGAAGCAGCCGGGGTAGATAAGTCTGAAGTGAAGTTAGTCGTTCCTCACCAGGCAAACCTTAGAATTACTGAAGCCGTAGCTAACCGCTTAGAACTCGAAATGCACAAAGTTGTCTATTCCAATATCCATAAGTATGGGAATACGACATCGGCTTCTATACCCATTGCATTATATGAGGCCACGCAGGAGGGTAAGCTTAAGCGGGGCGATACAGTTGTGGTGGCTTCGTTTGGAGCCGGATTTACCTGGGGTGCCTCTGTAATGAGGTGGTAGATTAATTAATTTATTCAAAAACAGGTGGGGATAATATGAAACAATATTTTCAGGATGAGCATTATATGCTCCAGGATATGGTTCGTGATTTTGCAGCCAATGAAGTTGCCCCAATCGCTGAATCCCTTGATAAGGAAGAGCGCTTCCCGCTCGAACTTATTCCTAAATTAGCCGAATTAGGTCTTCTGGGGATTCCCTTTCCAGAGGAATATGGTGGTGCTGGAATGGATACCTTGGCTTATAGCCTGGTTATTGAAGAACTGGCCAAAGTCGATTCATCCGTTGCCATTACTGTAGCTGCTCATATTTCATTGGGAACAAGCCCCATCTATTTGTTTGGGAGTGAAGAACAAAAAAATGCCCATCTGTCTAACTTGATATCTGGTAAATATCTCGCCTGTTTTGGTTTAACCGAACCAGAAGCAGGTTCAGATGCTGGTGGTACAAAAACCACTGCAGTAAGAGATGGTGATGAATGGGTCATCAATGGGTCAAAAAATTTCATCACTAATGCCGGTTATTCCGGAGTGTGCAATTTAACAGCGGTTACAGATCCTGAAGCTAAAAGACCTGGCGGAGTTTCGGTATTTATGGTGGACCCCAAAACACCAGGTTTCATTATAGGACCTCCTGAAAAGAAGATGGGTTGGCGGGGATCAGACACACGGGCGCTCACCTTCGAGAATATGCGGGTACCCGCAGGAGCGCTTCTTGGTGAGCTGGATGTAGGCTTTGGCCATATGATGACAGCCCTGGTCGGAGGCAGGATAAGTGTAGCAGCCCTGTCCCTTGGTCTGGCTGAGGGAGCCTTACAGGCAGCCTTAAAATATGCTGACGAGCGAGAGGCATTCGGCAAAAAGATACACCGCTTCCAGGGCGTAGGTATGCAATTGGCCGAGGTAGCTACGGAAATAGAAGCTGCGAGACATCTTGTGTATCAGGCCAGTTATGATAAAGATCATGGTGGAAATGTGGTAAAAGCGGCAGCCATGGCTAAATTAAAGGCTTCTGAAACTGCTGTACGAGCAGCCAACATGGCTGTTCAGGTACATGGTGGTTATGGATATATAAAGGAATTTCAGGTTGAACGATTTTTTCGTGATGCCAAAGTACTCACCATTGGTGAAGGGACTTCTGAGGTTCAAAAACTTGTGATTTTGAAGCAGCTCATGAAAGGGTTATAATTACTGCATGTTGGAACAATCCAAAAAGGTCGTCAGTGACGAAAAGAAGTATCACCTCTGGCTAAGAATCAGCCAGATAGCCCTTATTGCCACTCTTCTTGTGGTTACAGCGCTATTCTTTCCAAGAGGTAAGATGTTTCAATTCAATTATGATGTAGATCAGATAACGACTGAGACCATCATAGCGCCTTTTGATTATGATATCTTAAAAACTGATGAAGCTCTTGAGCAGGACAGAAAAGCTCGTGAAAGTACCATCCAGCCTGTTTTTATCTGGGACAATACAAGTCGTGACCAGGTCAAAACTGGTGTAGATGATCTCAGAAAGCAAATTGCACTTTGGTATCAGGCTGAAAAAGATCTGGCAGCCAAAAAAACATATTGGAACACGATTACTGACAGCCTTGCCGCAGATTCGATGGGTTTCCAATTGCAGGAAGACTCCCTGCATGTGCTGAATATTCGATTGGACCTGCAGAAACGCGGTCTTGAAAATCTGGGTACACCTCGCTGGAGTTATTTCCTTGAAAAAGGACCCTCAACTCGCCAACTGGCCAATTCGGTGAAGCAAGCGTTGCTCCCTCAATACATGTTGGGTATCATTGGTGAGCTTCCGGATGATGTGGATGTTGCCAGGATTACCATGATCATGCGTGGCAAGGAATCCAGTCGAAACCCCCATGATTTCCGAAATATGGAGCAATCCTGGGAGGGGGTCCAGAAGGTACTCAGCTCAAATTATTTTGAACGTGATCCTCGTTTGCAGCAACTCGCAGAAGACATTTCCAAAGCTGTAATGATCCCAAATCTGATTTATTCTGCAGAACTCACAGAAAATCGTAAGGCCGAAGCACGCAACGTCGTACCCATCAGTGTGGGAAAAGTTTTCAAAAATGAACGTATTGTGGATGCAAATACGCGAGTTACTCCTCAGATTAAGCAGAAACTGAATTCACTGGAAAAAGAGTATATCCGTAAAGGCTATGGTGAATCAGCTGCCAATCAGGCGACTACCTTCATTGGTAAAATGATGCTCTCGGCATTTCTACTCTTTTTCTTCTTTGCCTATCTCCAGACCTATCGAAGCCAGATCTATAATGATATAAAACTCATAGCCCTGGTCGGGGTCATTATTATCATGCACCTCGCATTGGCTCATTTGATAGTTTATAAATTAGGCTGGTCTGAGTTTTTTGTTCCCATGTCTATTGCGGCCATGATATTTACAGTGGTATTTGATGGTCGAATTGCTTTTATCATTATGGTGACACTCACCCTGCTCACAGGCATTATTCTCAGTAATAACATCCCGTTTATTGTTGCCAACCTGTTTGTCTCATCTCTCACTATTTATACGGTTCGTCGATTAAGATCAAGATCACAGATATTGTGGAGTATTCTAGCAGTAACATCAGGTTATGTTGCGGTTATTGCAGTTTTCCAAATGATTAAATTCAGTAGTTGGGAATCTGTCATGGAGCATATGATCTTTGCTACAGCAAATGGCATTTTATCCCCACTGTTATCTTATGGGCTGTTGGTATTGATCGAAAGAGTGTTTAAAATCACGACAAATTTGACCTTGCTGGAACTGTTGGATTTTAACAATAAACTCTTAAGTAAATTGGCTATGAAAGCACCCGGAACTTTTAAGCATAGCATTGATGTTGGTAATCTTGCAGTCGCAGCTGCGGAAGCCGTTGGAGCGAACTCACTGCTGGCACGAGTGGGTGCATATTATCACGATATCGGTAAAGCAGAGAAACCCGAGTACTTTATTGAGAACCAATTGCGTGGAACAAATAAGCATGAGAAACTCTCACCACGATTGAGTGCTACGGTGATTGTCGCCCATGTCAAGGATGGTATCAAATTGGCTGATGAGAACCGTTTGCCTTCCATTGTCGCAGATTTTATCCCCATGCATCACGGTAGAACCAGAGTTGAATTCTTTTATCAACAAGCTCTAGAGCGCGCGAAGGAAACAGATTCCGAGATCAATGAGGCTGACTTCAGGTATCCAGGTCCTCGACCAAATTCAAAAGAAACCGGTATCCTCATGATCGCAGAGGCGGTTGAAGCGGCTTCACGGAGCCTCAAGAGTCCAAATCCCCAGCGTATTGAAGCTCTTATGGATACAATCATCGAAAGCCGAATTAAAAGTGGAGAGTTAATCAATTGCCCACTTACTTTCAGGGATCTTGAGATTATTAAAGGTGCCATGATGCCAGTACTTACGGGAAGCATGCACGAGAGAGTTGAATATCCAGGACAACGACAAAAGCTACATATGATGGATGATGAAGACTGATCAACCACACAGTAAATCAACTGAAAAATACGCAATTCCTAATCCATGAAAATTGATATTATTGACCCGCCTGGTGATGTAAACACGCCTCTATTCGAAGCTTGTGTAGGCGATGTATTTTCAGGTGAAAGTAAAACCGTTGAATATGCAAATATAATTTTTGTAGGACGAGATGATCTCCGTCTCATGAAAAAAGAATATTTTGGGATGGATGTTTTTACTGATGTCATCACGTTTAATCTGAATGACCCAGTTGATCAAATCGAAGGTGAGGTTTACCTCTCCTATTCCCAGATTAAAGAAAACGCAAAATTGTTTAACACAAAGTTAGAGGATGAGTTAATCAGAGTGCTAATTCATGGCTGTTTGCATTTATGTGGATACGAAGATGACACACAAACGCTGAAAGACCAAATGACTGCTTTAGAAAATAAGTACATGAAAAAACTCAAGGACTCGGATCAGTAATGGAACTTTCTGAATTCTTCGAATCTACCCTGCCCTGGCAAATCGCTGGCTTTTTTGTTTTATTGGGAGTGTCCGCTTTTTTTTCAGGATCGGAAACTGCTTTATTTAACCTGAAAAGGAATGATCTTGAAAAATTAAAACATGATCTCGCTCCATCTTCAAGACTTATCGTTCGCTTACTGGCAACTCCCAAAAGATTGTTGATCACCATATTAACCGGTAACACTATTGTGAATGTTGCTCTTGCATCCATGGCAGCCTTGATCACCGCTGAGATCGCTCATCAGAGAGGTGTGAATCAAATCCTGGCTCTCGTGATTGAGACGATAGTCCTCACAGTAGTACTTGTCATACTGGGAGAGATTACCCCCAAAGTTTTAGCCATGCGTCATTCATTGGGTTTTGCTTCAAGAATTATTGGAACTCTATCTATCATCTTCAAACTGTTTTCCCCCTTTGCCCAGGTTGTTTATAACCTGGTGGAGAAGATGGTCAACCTTACAGGGCTTCAACCTGAAGAAAATTTTACATCAGATGAAGAAATAAAAGAATTGGTGGAACTGGGGCAGGACCAAGGTGTCATTGGAGATGAAGAAAAAGAAATGATTCATTCCATCATTGAGTTTGGCGATACACAGGCCAAAGAGATTATGATACCCAGACCTGATGTGGTGATGTTTCATACCGAAATGAGTCGTGATGAAGTCTTAACACTTATCCGGGAGACAGGTTATTCAAAATATCCTTTATACCGTGACCAGATAGATCAGATTAAAGGCATCGTATTTATAAAAGATATTCTACCCTACCTTCATAGCACTTCACAACGTATAAACCTTGAACGTCTCGCCCGGCCGGCAATGTTTGTTCCAGAGCATCAGCATGTTGATGAACTGTTGCGGGAAATGCAGAATGAAAAACAGAAACTGGCCATTGTTGTAGATGAATATGGTGGCTTCTCAGGTATGGTTGCAGTTGAGGATATCATTGAGGAAGTGTTGGGAGATTTAAAAGATGAGATTGATGATTCCGGGGAAGAGACGGAGATTGTCGAAATAAAGAAACACGTATATTTAATTGAAGCCTCTACCCAACTCGACGATGTTGCCGAAGTGCTGGGGATAGAATTTGTCGAAGACCGTGATTATGACTCAATTGGTGGCTTTATTTATTCAAGTCTGGGAACGATTCCTCAACCTGGAGAGATAATAGAGTATGGAAATTTTAAATTTGAAGTTTTATCTGTTGAGAAGAATCGCATTGAAAAAGTAAAAGTCACCAGAATTGAGAATGGATAAATGACAGAAGCATTCAAGTCTTCTCCTGAGAATGAATTACGTAGATTGATTGATATTGTTGCTAAACTCCGCGGCCCAGAGGGATGTCCCTGGGATATCGAACAGACCCCAGAAAGCATGATACCTTTCCTACTTGAAGAGGCTTACGAGGTTGTCGAAAGTATTGAGGATGGGAAACAGGAGGATATCCTGGCTGAGCTGGGAGATCT
>JABIFG010000216.1 GCA_018650795.1 Fidelibacterota bacterium | reverse complement strand
GTGTGGAGTTTCTCTTTTATGAGTTGTGATGCCATTAATCCCACCAGTGAGGGAGATTTGACAGATTATACCTGTGAGGGTTGCCACACCAATAGGGCTGCCTTGACAAGTATTATTGACGCACTGAATCTGGATCCTCCAGACGATGGTCATGCAGCGCCTGGCTGAGGTGGCGGAGCAGTGCCGTTGGCACTCACGGATAAGGTTTTAATTAGAATTAATGCCACACGCAACGTGAACTCTTTTACCGATATCGACCCCATACATGCCGCCATCGGTTGTGCCGGCTGTCATGGCGGATCTTCCCTGGTTGATGCAAAAGATGATACCTCAGCATTTCGCGAAGCTCATACTGGAATGCTACGTGATCCCTCTGCCATCGGCGAACTTGGTTGCAGCGGTGGAAGCTGTCATGCGGATATTGTAGCTCGCAACGAGACCAGCATCCATAGCAACCTGTGGGGTGAAAAAGCTCATGTCGCTCTGAGAAATGGATATGAATCCTGGGAGGAATGCCCAGCAGATATTAAAGATGGTTTTGCCAGGGATTGTAACAGTTGCCACACAACCTGCGGGCAGTGCCATATCAGTCGCCCCAACGCAGCGGGCGGTGGTTTCCTTGAACAACGTGTAGGATATAGTCATAAATTTTTAGCAACGCCGGACGAGGCCAATGTTTGTACTGCCTGTCATGGGTCACGTGTTGGCGATGATTGGAATGCCAACCAGGATCGTCTCCCTGGTAATGTACCTGATGTGCATAATGAATTTGGCTACACCTGTTTGAGCTGTCATACTGAAGATATGCACGGTGAAGGTGCATCGGATGCCGAGCATACATCTCGTTATCAGGTCGCTGAATTACCGCAGTGTGTTGATTGTCATGAAGTAGACAATGATGATAATGCCTATCATACATCACACTGGCCCAATTCAGATGCTTCAGATGGTCCGGATCTGGCATGCTTTGTCTGCCATTCACAGCAGTACAATAATTGCAATACCTGTCATGCTGGAACCTGGCAAGAGGAGTATAACGAACATAATACAGATGAGTATCGTGTGTATCCCCAGTTCAAAATTGGTCGAAACCCCTATTATGGTGAAGCAGGCCACCCACATACAGAATCAAGCTGGATTACGGTAAGACACATACCAGTCTCTCCAGATGCCTACAAAAACTGGAATATTGATCCCTGGGATTTGCAGGATTTCTCTGAGACAAAAGATATGGAAACCTGGAAATACGCCAGCCCACATAGTATTCAACGTTGGACTGAGAGAACCCTGGTTGATACGAATTGGGCAACCAGTTCAACTCAGGATTATACAACTGAAAATTGCTATACAAATTGCCATATGCATGGACCTCATGGGAGCTATACGTCCACGAATAAGGCGCTTTATTTAATAGATGAAAATATGGAGAACGATATTACCAATGATGATCTGAGTGACGAGATCCCAGCCAATGCTCTGACGAGTTTGGGACGCCAGTCAGATGGTAGCTATTGTTCTGCCTGTCATTAGTAAATAGTCAAATGAAAACAAGTTAACTAAGCCACGAGGAGGTAAGATGAAACTTGATTGGAGACTAGTATTGGTATTGGTGTTATCACTAGGACTTATGGTAAGTTGTGAGGACACTGATGATGAAGAAACCGCAACCGCTTTCGAAACATTAACACAGTATATGGCGGATAATTCCTATGATGCCGATCTTATTATTGCAGATTGGATTACAACCGCTGGAACCGTTTCTGGTAACGAAGCCAACTACTTTATTGTTGACATCCGTTCAGCTGAAAAATATGCAGAAGGTCATATCCCAGGTGCCGTGAATAGTGCTTATGCTGATATTCTGACAACTGTTGAAGCTGAGAACACCAGTGATCTTCCTGTTCTGGTAGCTTGCTACTCAGGTCAGTCAGCAGCCCATGCTGTGGTTGCCCTTCGTCTCAGTGGATACACAGATGCAAAAACCCTGAAATGGGGAATGAGTAGCTGGGCCATGGAGTTTGATAGCTGGTCAGGTTCAATAAACAGCTTTGCTGTGGATCATGCTAATTGGTCAACAGATGCACCACCCGCCCTGCTTTCAGACATGGATGATCCTGTAATAGTCACAGATCTGACTGATGGTGCTGCTATTTTAGCAGAACGTGTTGATGCAATTCTTGCTGGTTTTAAGGGTACAGCTTCAGCTACAATCGTAGAAGCTCCTGAAAACTATCAGATCAACAACTTCTGGGCATTAACCGATTGGGATCACTATGGTCATATTGCTGGTGCCTATCAGGTTACTCCTGGTACATTGACAATCGCCAATGATGGTCTTGATATCCTTGATCCTTCACAAACAATCGTGACTTATTGCTGGACTGGTCAGACATCATCCATGATGACAGCCTGGTTGACTGCTTTAGGTTATGAAGCCACCAGTTTGAAGAATGGTGCCAATTCAATGATATACTCAGCTCTCGAAAGTCATCAATGGGTGGCTTTGACTGCTGACTTTCCAATGGAATAGTATATATTCGAAGCATTAATTGAATAATACATATTCATATCGATTATACAGAGGGGGCCGAATTCTATTCGGCTCCCTTTTACTCACAAGCGTTCTTTTTGGACAGCTCACGCTTCCTGATGCTAAAAATCCTCACGGAAGTGAGGATTGTTCATTTTGTCATATGGTATCAAGTGGTGCAACTGCTGCAAATCTAAAAAATGATGTTTGTATTCAGTGTCATACTGCTGCCGCAGTGAATGCCTTGATCCACCCCCTTAACAATGTAAACACTGAATCGGATCAGATTTCTGTCCCAGAGGGCTTTAAGCTGGATTCAAATGGTAGCCTGGGATGTCTGACCTGTCACCAGGTCGC
>JABIFG010000215.1 GCA_018650795.1 Fidelibacterota bacterium | reverse complement strand
TCTCAAGGGTGGCTCTGAAAATAATTGATATTGGTGCTTTGTCTGAAAATTTATTGAAAATATCGGTAAACAAGTTATCGGCTCCGCTGGTTGCACACATATTTTTTCAACCATATGGTGTGTTACGGAGTATCAATTGTACAGCAGTTTTTTATCTCATTGATTTATATGCTGTTTGACACCTTGAAATCACTGGCCTATCCACTTAACGCAAATTGGTATGTAATGTCAGGATTTTTGCCAGTATTATGTCGGTATCGTCTGTGAAAAAATGATGTTACTTGCGTCATGTGGATAGGCCGTATAAATAATTGACATGCTGGTCGCTATTGTGCCTTAATGACGCTAATTATAAGTCTTTGAGAGTACAGATTCCAGTGTTTTGGATGCTGCTCTTAGGCTGAAAAACACCTTAATACGTTTTAGGATAGAGTCAGAATGAAAGCCCAGAAAATTTTCAGTAAATTGATCAAAAGAGCCGCTTTTCTTACGGTAGCGACAACGGTGGCGGTGACTGCTCAAGCGGCAACATTGTCAGAGGGGTGGAATCTTATTCATCCAGGCATTCAGGATGTTTCTTCTCTTGGTGATGCATTTGCGTGGAATGGAGCAGAGTTTGAGCAGGTAACGACCCCTGCTGCAGATCAGGGGGTCTGGCTTAAAGCGAGTGCCTCGGGTGAATTTACACCGGCTGCAGCGTTGAGCGCCCCTAGCATAACTAGTACAGGGTGGCATCTACTGGGGGCAGGAAGCAGCTCGGTAAGTTTGGCCTCACTTCAATCACTGTTTGACGGTGCGATGGATGGGCTTTATCTGGGTAAAGTATACGCTTTCAGTGATGGTCAATGGAGCACGCAAGATCTGTCTGTAAATAGTGATTCGGTGACTTATGCTGCGGGTCAAGGTTTATGGATTGGTGTTGTGAGTGACACGGTACCTGATATTGGTAACCCTCCAGAGCTCTTTAGTGGGCTGGTTTCTCTGGATGTGACAGGACAGACTACGGTAGCAGGAAGAAGGTTGGTGGGGCGTAGGTTGTATAATACGACAACAGATACAACGTCTACTGTTGGGGAAACACAAGTACAGCTGTATGCAGTAGATGATGAAGAAAATACTACCCCTCTTTTGTCAGCACCAATTGTTGCTGAAGAAGATGGTTCTTATACCGTTAGGGCTACAGATTTTGAAAATCAGTCATTAGCAGATGCTACAAGCTCTTATACGGTTAAGGCTGCAGTTTCGACTATTGAGGTGGAAGAAGACGGTACTGTTTTAGCAAAAGTTATTGAGGTGACAGCCATTAAGCCGGAAACGGAAGAGGGGGCTGTGGCGACTTCTGTAGTAGTTGACCCTGTAACAACTCAGGTGGCGGTTGAAATCAAGAAGACAATTAAGACGTTAATGGGCAGCAGTTTTACAATTAGTGCAACAGTTCAGTCGCTTGTTAATCAGCTATCTGTGGCGTTGGTAGATGATTATAAACAACAGGTTGCTGCTGGCACAAAAGAGCTCTCTTTGGATAAGCTCGCCCTCCCTTCTGTTGAAGTTTCAGTAGACCAAACTAAGCAAGCTGCAGTTAAAGGGGCTTACGACGCATGGCAAGAAAAGGTGAGCGATAATACAGCCACTGAAGAGGAGGTAGCTGCTGCAGCTGATGCATTGGCAACTCAAAAGGCTGAATTGAGAAATTCTGTGGCCACTACCCATAAAGATAAGCTTAAGAAGGTGAAGTCTGTGATGGTACGTCAAGCGATGGGGGTCGATGTTGAAGATGCCTCCATTGAAGAAATTGCAGATGAGATTGGGGCAGATAGTGGAAGTTCAGCGGTAGATATGTTTGCTTCTACATTTGGAAGTACAGTCTTGATTGATCGACGGAAAACGCTGGAGTCCTCAGTGGCAAAGAGCGGAACCTCAATCGGCTCCATTGACGCTAAAATGGCTAAACTTGAACAGGCTGTTCAGAAAGAACAGTTAGCAGAGCTGTCCGACACACTGGATGCGTTGCAGGGTGGTTTTAGTGCGGCTAATATTGAAGGTGATCTGCAGTTGTCACGTTTGGTTTATAACACTATTGCAGATATGGCAAGAATCGAGTTTGCAGTATCAGATGGGGACGGTAGCTTGGTAGTTTTTCTTCCCGTCGATTCAGGAGAGGAGAGAACCCTTCCAGGACAAATGTTCCGGATAGCTGTTAATATAACGGCCGATGATAACCTTACATCAATTCCAACGGGGATAAATGGAGAGCTCTGCTCGGCTGATGCCACGGTTACGGATCCAGTAATCTGTTTGCAAGACACGAAGGCAACTTGGACGACCTATGTAGGTAATGATGAGATGTTGCGCTTGGTTAATCCTGAGTCGGATCTACGCTCCCCCCACCCTGCATGGGTAGAGAAAATGATGGAGGCGTTCTATACACCGATTGTGCCCAATAATGCTATCTATAGTATGATTAAAAATCGCAACAATACGGTGACCTTGGCTCAGGTAAATAGAGCGATTGTTGCAAATGCGGGTGATAACGCTTGTAAGGACTCTGAGAGCGACACAAACGCGGACTGTTTTGAGAATCTCTACTATGACAGTGTGGCCGGGACAGGAGTGAAGTTTGAGAGTGATGACCCGTATACGGTCGCAAAACAGATTGCTGAAGCAGATATGAAAACATATCTGAAATCAGACCTTCATAACTTGTTAATGACAAGTATTGATCGCCGACTCCACGGTACGGAAACACCACTGCAGGTTGCAACAGATTTGGTGAGCTTGTTAGCGCCGTCGGCAGCAGATGAGACAGCAGATCAGTTTATTGCAAGGATTTCCACTGATTCAGAGCTGGTGAATGTGGTGACAGATGAGCTGGTAGATACTCTCGCTAGAGCTATACCGATGAACCACCCTGATGATGGTGTGATGCAATTGGTGGCAGATTTTGAACTGAGTGAAACCACTGCTGTTTTGCCTAAAACAGCAGTAGCGCTGACTGTTTTAATGGCAGATAAGTTTGTGGGTGAGGAGGGCATGGAGCTGCAGCTGGTGCCTGCCAACGAGATACCAGAGTTGGATTGGATGCTCGGGGATGCGTTAAGACGTGTTTTAGACTCTGAATATTTAAGCAGAGCATTAAATGCTACATTGAGTAATGATGATGATCAACTGGCTGCCCTGACGGCTTTACTTTTTGTTCAAGCTGATGGAGCAGGGGAGATCGGAGCCTTAAATGAAAATTCTGAGGTAGTTAAAATTTGGTGGCCAGTGCATAGCGAGTTCACCGATGAGCAGCTTGCTGCGATTGGTGTGAATAATTGGGATGGAGGGGAGCTTACTCTTTCAGAAGAGGACTATGATGCCCTAGAAGCGCTTGAAATTTCAGAAGAGGACTTTGATGGTAGTGCCTTTCTTTTGAATATGTTTAAGGGCGTTACTGGTGATACTCGATTGATGGTCGAAAGTGAATTGTCAGTCATTAACAGTAAGTTAGAGACTTATGTCGGAGAGCTGGAAAATAAATTGAGTAAGATGTTTGGTGATCGTGCTGGTTTGGCAGGGTTTGATGCCATCGACGAATATCTACAAAAGAGTGCTTATGATGAATCTGGAGGTGCTGGAGGAGAAAGCAGCGTCAGTGTAGCGATTATGGTCCGTGATGGCTACAACTGGAATCCGCTCCAGAATGTCACTGGGGTTGCATTGGTGCCTATGTTGTATGATGTTGAAAATGCTGACCTAGTTGAGCATCCAGAATATAATACTGTTGGAAATAGAATTGCCCTGACAGCCAATAGTGAGGGGGGGTGGACGCATCAAGATGTAATGATTCATCAACCAGGTCAGAGTGTTAAGGTCGGTAAGAAAAGATACGATTATACGGATAACTTTAGAGCCTACTTGATTCTGGATGGGGAAGAGGAGTGGAGTGGAGCAGATATGTTTCCACTGTTCCCGGATAGTGAGGTGCAAAACTTAGATATTGGATATTGGGGAGCGAGCGACAACACGGGAGGTGACCCATATGCATATGGCCCACCTATAAATAATCAGTTTGGCGGTAATTTTGCAATTCAGGAAGCATTCGAACTTTTCCATAAAGATAGTAACCGGAAATTCTTCTTCCCTGGAATCCAGCTTGAAGATAAATCATATGTGGGTGAAGAACTCTTACATTACGATGGCACTGAGGATACGATTACTCCAATTGAAAAAGCTGAGCTTCGTGGAGCCCTAGAGGGTGCAACGGTCCGTATTTTTGTGTTGGCAAAAAACCATGAGGAACGGGATCGTCTGAAGAGTAGAGAGCATGATGATCTTTCAAGTTATATTACCAAGGTGCTAACTGGTGCGACATCGCCCGTGATTAGTCCTGCCAGATCAGTCGGTTTCTTTGACGGTTTTTGGCCAGAGCGTGGCTGTAGTGCTCCTCCATGTAGTGAGTCGGAGAATAGTAGTTATGACCTGTCTCAATATACTGCAGGGCGAGTCACTCATGGAGGCTTGATTTTAGTTGATGTTAAGGCTGGGGCTGACTCAGGCACTAAGGATCAGCAACTGCTGCTCGAAGTGAATAATGTCTTTGAAGATAGTAACTGGTATGAGGTAGATTTGGCGTTACGTGCAGCTAATGCTGAAGGCAAAGGGCCAAGCTCAGTGTTTGATGAAAGCTATTTTGACTTTGGTGACTCTGCCCCAACGTTTGGTGACTCTGGCTTTGATCCTAATAAAACCTCCTTTGGGCGCGGGATGAGTATTTATCCATCAGGTGAGGCACACATTGATGTGGATGGCTCAAAGCTGTGGAATGACGATTATGCAATTAAAGTCGACGTGTTTGATGAGGCCGTACTGTCAGACATGCAAAATCGCCTCTTTATCGTGGTTCGTAAATCTCCAGATGATACTGATCGTGAAGGAAAAATGGCGCTATTTATAAATAAATCAGGTACCAATGTGAAGCAGTTTTTGGAACAAGATATTAATCTGAAAACATTACTTGAGGCTGATGGGTATGCTGCAACGCTGGGTAACAAAACAGGCGAATTCCTGAATCTACAAGGTTGGTTAGATCAAGGAAACACAGCGACTGTGATTGGTAGGGTTGCTGCTCAGGGAGGGTTTAATCAGAAGCTTACAGCTGCGGATTTAGATGAGCATAGCCATATCACAATTGATGTACTGATTGTTAAGCGCGGGTATGATGCTCATGCTGCGACGCTTGAAGGTGTTCTTGAGAGCAGTAATAACCAGATGAATGATTGGAATAATTCTCTTATAGAGCAGATGCTATTTGAGGTGCTGATGCCTGAAGCAAGAGCTGACACCGTCTTTGATGTGCAATCCGCAGGGTGGAGTGAGCCTAGTTTTGATCCAGCTGTCGATTATTGGGGGGAGCGCGAAGATCAGGGTTCGGATGTGGATGTCCTTGAAGTATCTGGAAATAACCACTTACAAGGTGATGAGTTTCTCTATATTGCCAATGAGGGGCATGGCGGGGGAGGTACTAAGATTGTTCGATTAAGTGCTGATGGATCACAAACGGATGTAGGTGATGGTTTCAACGGGGTTGCAGGAGTAGCAGTGGCACCCAATGGAGACCTCTTTATCTCGGATGATCGTCCTGCAGTATATCGTGTTGCAGCAGGGCAAACGAATGTGGAGGAACTTCCGATTCGCCACTATTTGTCGAACCCTAATGCGCTAGCCATTAATAGAGCAGGTGACGAGCTGGTTATTGCTGATGCAGGTGGACAGATACTAAGTGTGGCTCTGAATGACAGTAACGCGGTTCGTGAACTCGCTACATGTTATAACGGCCCCCAAGCGATTGCTTATGGTCAAGGGCCATTAGCAGGGGATCTGTTATTTAGTGATTTTAGCGGATCAATCTATCGGATACCAAACGGAGAGGCCGTTGGTTGTGAAGGGGCAGAGCACTATACGCCTGACTATACTGACATGCCGATTGATGTGACTGAATTTGGATCTACAGAACCTCGTTCTGGAGGGCTATTCCCGAGTACGCAAGGTGGCTTGGTGATTGATGCAGCAGGAACCACCTATGTGGCGGATTACCAAGGAGGGGTTTATCGTATACCGGTGGATGCCACTGATTCAGACAATCCTATTGCAGCTAGTGCACAAGAAATCTTGCGAGTAAATAGCTGGTACCCTACTCGTGGATTGCTTCTTTCAAGTAATGAAGAGGGGCTTTATGTGACAGGATATGAACATAATCAGGTGCTTCATCTGGATTTAACTGCTACAGATGCTGCTGGAATTTCAGCTTCAGTTAGTCTGGTTGCGGATCATGATAGCAATCTGTTTGGCCCCTTTGGGATGGCGATTAGTACGGTTGAGTTTTCTGACCTGAGTGCAGGAGGGGAGGATAACTATACTGATCCTAATCAGGGAATGGCCTTTATGAGGACAACCCTTGATCCGCATGAGATTGAGAACTGGGATACACCATTGCGAGGAGATGTAGAGTTGATGGTTAACCCTGAGTCAGCTACTGTTTCGGCTAAGAGTAGGCTGAGAGATGAGTCGGGCTCTTCTGTTCCAGCAGGGGTTACTGTGACACTGAGACAGCAAAACCAAGAGTGCTCACCTTCAATGCAATACGGACAACCTGGGTGGCCTAATGTTGCTAACTGCCCGAAATTAGGGGACTTTGTACTGCATGACAATGGGGAATGGGGCATCGAGGATATAGAGTTAGGTGAGACTGCTCTAGAGATGCTAAAAGAGGGTATGCTCTTCGTTCTTGTTCAGAGTGATGCTACTTCTCTACTTACAGGAAGGGTAAATCTTCCTCCAGAGTTTGAGGATGATCTTCGCCATGGACAGAATAGTGAGCAAGTCTCTGATCAGCTAGTTTTGGATTTTGCCACAATAGCTGGTGCGGATAGTCAGGGCAGTAGATTCTATCTGGTCGATGAGAACCAAGGAGAGAAAGTGCTTGAGTCTATCTCACTTTCTCCCAGTGGAGACTTTAGGATCGAAGAGATTGCGACAGCCACAGCATATGATAGTAGCTGGCAACCAAATACACGGCCTGAGTTTGAAGCTGGCGGTGATTGGTGGATAGACGACGAGCGAGGCTCCTTGATGCTGAAAGAAGAGTATAGTAGTGATGCCGAAGAGTTTGCGCTGCTGGCAATAGAGGATGATCAATCTCTCCGGTTTTTTGATTTTTCTTCCGGCAGTGAAACTCATTTTCATAAGGTAGAACCAATTCTCGATTGATGGTTATTGTGTAATATAAATTTTCAACCAAGTACAGAGGCACACCTTATCTAGGTGTGCCTCTGTTATTATATGTAGCAATGAACGAACTTCTATTTAATTCACAGATTCACTTAACCCTATCAAGACTGATTAATAGTGCTTTGGTTTTGGTTTTGGCTTGGATTTCAGCGTCATTGATATGGGGGTTTGCAGACTCTTGGCTCTCTGTTGAGGATTCGATACCAACCAACCTCAAGTATCGACTCATAGATAGCAGTCGTGACCCAGAAAAAAAGAGTAATCCAGAGCAGATTGCTGCAAAAATAGCGAAAAATCACATTTTCGGCTTTCAAAAAGTGACTGCGAAAAAAATAGTTAAAAAGAAGAAAATTGCCCCCAAGACTCGCCTTGATCTTAAGCTGATAGGGGCCTTTGAAAACGGCGCCTTAGGGAGAGCCATTATCGAGCATAAGAAAAAGCAGAACTCTTATGGTGTTGGAGATAAAATTGTTGCAGTGAACGCGAAGGTTAAAGAGGTTTACTTTGCTTATGTTGTGATTGAGCGTAATGGCCGTGAAGAAATTATTGAGTTAGAGAAAGATAAGCTGGATCAGAAGTTCGTCTTAAAAGAAAAGAGCGAGCAGGCGGTAGGAGGTGAACTCGCCATAGCAGAGATTGCAGCCAACTTTAAAGCTTTTAGAAAACAGGCTATTGCCAGCCCCGAAGAGGCCTTTAAGAAGATGCGTTTTATTCCTGAGAAGGGAAAAAATGGCCTAAAGGGCTACCGTATTGTTGCGGGAAGCAAAGATCGAGGTTTTTTAGCTCGTTTTGGTTTTCGAAACGGTGACTTGGTGACTACTGTGAATGGGATTGAGATAAACTCAGTCGACCAGGGACTTCAGGTGCTCTATGAGTTAGAATCTACTTCTGAGATTACCGTGGACTACCTCCGTGCAGGGCAACTGATGACACTCAGTGCATCTTTGGGTGAATGACCCCGTGGGCATTTTTTGCTCTTTGACTGAATTGTCTAATTCAATTAACCGATTAAATGGTAAAATGCATTATGAATAAACTGATTACTCTGCTCCTGATTACAGGAATGATGTTTTCTGCCTTTACGGTCGCTGAGGAGAAGAGTGAAAATAGTAGTTCACGCCTGAACCTTCAGGATGCGGATATTCGGGCGGTAATTACCACTATTGCTGAACTCACGGGGCACAATTTCGTGGTGGACCCTAAAGTGAAGGGAAAAGTGACTATTGTTTCAGGATCAAAGATGGAGCCTGAGCACCTCTATCAGGTCTTTCTATCCATCTTGCAGGTACATGGCTATGTAGCGATTCCGAGTGGAGATGTAATAAAAATTGTGCCAGATGCCAATGCAAAACACTCTTCAACAGCGTATATGTATGAGGATTCTGAGGGCTTTGTGGACGATGATTTTGTTAGCCGAGTAATTGATATTAACCATACTTCAGCGGCTAAATTGGTCCCTATTCTGCGTCCACTGGTCTCTCCCAAGGGGCATTTGGTGAGCCACGCACCGACCAATACTTTGATTATCTCGGATCGGGTAATCAATATTAACCGTTTAACGAAGATTATTAGTCGTGTAGATCAGCAGTCAAGTTCTGATCTCGATATCATTGCTCTTGAATATGCCGCAGCAGCAGATCTTGTTCGAGTGCTCAATACTCTACGCAAACAGGACAAGGGTAAAGAGGTGAGCGGGGCCTCCGTAGCGGTGATTGCAGATGAGCGTACCAATAGTATTTTGATCAGTGGGGACAAGTCCGAACGGTTACAGATCAAGGCTATTGTAGCGCATTTGGATACCCCGATGGAGAGTAGCGGGGATACTGAGGTCGTTTATCTGCGCTATGCTAAGTCTAAGGAGTTGGCTGCAATTCTTTCTGGTCTCGGTAAGGATTATATTAAAGAGAAGAAAAAGCAGAAAGGAAAAGCACCATCTACCAGCCCAATTGTTAATGTACATGCCTATGAAGCCGCCAATGCGTTGGTGATTAATGCGCCTCCTGAATTGATGAAGTCGATGAAGGCCGTATTGCGCCAGTTGGATATTCGTCGGGCGCAAGTGCTGGTGGAGGTGATTATTGCTGAAATTAACTCCACTAATGATAAAAGTATAGGAAGTCAATTAGTGCTGGATGGTACGCCAGGAAATGGCCCGATAGGTGTAGTCAATTTTGGCTCTTTAATGAATTATGCCTCGTTGGCGTCAGGCTCAGGTTCTAATTTTTTATCGGGAGGTGAGACGATATCTAAAGGATTGTCACTTGGCATCGGTACTTATGATAGTGGTACTGTAAATTTTGGATTACTACTGGCTGCATTAGAGACGGATGATGATACCAATATTTTATCGACACCATCGATTATTACCATGGACAATGAAGAGGCCAATATCTTTGTTGGAGAGGAGATTGCAGTTCAGAAAGGAGAGACAACCAATACAACTGGGACTACCAATAATTATGCGCGTAAAAAAGTGGGTATCAAGTTGGCGGTAACCCCGCAAATTAATATGGATGATACGGTGACACTCTCTATTAAACAGAGCGTAGATGACTTGAGTGGCTATGATTCCAATGATCAACCCAAAACTTCTGAGCGTGATATTGATACGACCGTGCAAATCGATAATGGCGAGATTATTGTTTTGGGGGGATTGATGAAGGAGTTCTATAATGAAAATGAGAATAAAATTCCCCTTTTAGGTGATCTACCAATTATTGGCGCAGCTTTCCGTAGTCGCACGGCTGAAGTGATTAAAACCAACCTTATGGTCTTTATCCGTCCGATGATTCTGCGTGACTCAAAGTCATCTCTGTTACTAACCCATCAGAAATATGATAGCTTCAGAGATTTGCAACAAATGGTAGGGATGAATGGTAAAAAACTCCTGTCGGATGAGGTTTTACCTGTGTTGCCAGAATTTGATGAGATGATAACCTTACCTCCAGCCTTTCTTGATACACAGCAGCCCACTACAAAATTCTAATGGAG
>JABIFG010000028.1 GCA_018650795.1 Fidelibacterota bacterium | reverse complement strand
CCGCATGCCGCCTTGCCTCTTCCATCCTCTCTACTGCACCACTCATAAGCAGGTAGACCAGCTCAAATGGTGTTGCTTCTGCCACCTGTTGCTCCAATGTAGGAGCACACTCCTGTTCTGCTACTGCAACCTCGCAAGGCTGTAATTGTAGCTTTTCTGTACTTTCCATCATGTTGATTCTCCAGCAATAGAAGTCATTAACTACAGCTACCCCTAATTACTGCAGCAGCTTCATCAGTTGCTGAGGCGCTTGGTTAGCCTGAGCAAGCATTGAGATACCCGCCTGTTGAAGTACATTTACTCGCGCCATCTCTGCTGATTCAGCAGCAAAGTCCGCATCTTTGATACGGGAACGTGAAGAAGAGTGATTTTCATGCATGCTCTGGAGGTTTTCTGTGGCCATCTCCAGGCGATTCTGGGTCGCACCAAAATGGGAGCGAGCATCATTCATAAAGTCGATCGCACTATCCAATTTACCAATCATCGCCATCGCATTTGCCTGACTATTGATATCCTCGGTATTCAATAGCAGTGAGCCTAAATCATTACTGACATCATCCAAGTCATAATGACTCATGCTAATCTGATTAATATCTCCATGGCCCGCTGTCGCTGTACCTGCCCCCGTTATACCCAGCTTAGTAAATTCACCGGTAAATGTCACATCACTACTTTTACCTGTACTGCTTGAGGTGATCGAGAATTGCTCTGTTGCAGCATCAAAAGCTACAGAAACCGCTCCAATTTCAGTTTCTAGATAACTAGCCCACTCATCAGCCGTTTTACTCGACTGCGGCAAGGTAACTGTTTTAGCTGCACCACCATCTACGGAAACAGTAATTTCCCTATCTGCCAGAGGAACCCCCTCCAGCGATACCACCGTACTACCACCCTCAGCACCAATACCGAGAGTAGTCAAAGTATCATCCGCAGAAAGTACTGAAACTTGAGAAGTAGCCCCCGATGAGTCTGAAGTAATCACAAATTTATCATTTGTAGCATCATAATTGACAGTAACATCACTCAGAGCACCCGCGGCCGTATCCTTGGCATCATTAATTTTAGTTTGAATCTCTGTTGCCCATGCACTCTTTGACTTAGTACCCGCCCCTAGAGTAATGGTCTCCGAAGCTACCCCATCTATCTCAACCGTAAATTCGCTAGCAGCCGTCAACTCAACATTTACACCTGCTCCCGCAGCACCATCCACCCCAAAACCGGTATAACTACCCTGCGTTGCTGTAGCATTCCCAGAAGCCGCTGTACCCGTTGTCGCCTTCAAACCTAACTCTACCGGCTCTGTGCCTGTTGACGGCGCCACCATCACAACCTGCGAGGATGTACCTATAGACTCAGAAGTAATAACAAAACTCTTACCTGTCGTATCCCAACTAACATTGACATCACCCAGCGCACCTGATGCAGCATCAGTGGATGCATTAATTTGCGCTTGAATCTCTGTTGCCCAAGCGCTCATACTCTTGGTATCCGCACCGAGCGTAATGTCTTTTGACTTCACACCATCAATCTCTACAGCAAATACTGCAGCAGCAGCAAGCTCAACCGTATCGGAAGCATCAGCACCGGTACCACTTGTAAAAGTACCAGGCGTTGTTCCTGTATGTGTACCAGAGGAGCCATCCGTACCACTCGCTTTTGTAGGTGTGCGCAACTCAGTGGTTGCCGCAATCCCTTCAAAGCTGCCACTGGTGACACCAGCATTATCCCACCCCACCTGGAAATCAATGGTTGTCTCTGCAGCAGAAGGATCTCGATTCAATACCGCCATGTCATTGTACTTAGTCGCACCAATGGTACGACTAATCTCATCCTGCAGCGCTGAAAACTCATCTTGCATATCACCACGGTTACTATCGGTATAGGTACCCGTTGAACCTTGCACAGAGAGTTCACGCATACGCTGTAGCAACTCGGTAATACTGCCCATGGCACTATCTGCCACCTGCACCATGGATACAGCATCATTGGCGTTCCGTATAGACTGTTTGAGCCCTGTTACTTGTGAATTCATTCGCTCTACCATCGTCAAGCCTGCCGCATCATCTGCTGCAGAGTTAATGCGCGAGCCAGACGAGAGGCGCTCCATCGTAGTTGCCTGTGCCTCCTGCGCTGATTGCATATGGCGCTGCGCATTAATGGAATACATATTTGTATTAATTACATTCATTCTATTTCTCCTGCTTTTACTTCAAGTTAGTTACACAATAATCGGGGGATCTTATTTGCCCCCCTTCATCTGTAATTATTAAAAAAGCATGTTCTGTGCCACATCTCACAAAAAGCACCCAAATAAACATAAGCCACACATTTTCAACCACTTAACAATCGGATATTTTAATTTATCCTTTTATTTCATAACATTACAAAGATGTAACAATTGAAAATGACAATTAATTGCCACCCATATCATTCCAGCATCATCGGGCTTGCCAACTAAATATTTTTTCTACTCCATAAAAAAACCACCCCTCCACAGTCAGGAGGGGCGGCCTTTCAACCCTAAGGAGCCTTTTTGCAGTTATCGCAACATCGTTTGCAGCATCTGCTCTGGAAGCTTATTCGCTTGTGCCATCATCGCGATAGCGGCCTGTTGGAGTATTTGATTTTTAGCCATCTCTGACGATTCTGCGGCAAAATCTGCATCGTGAATCTGCGAATGCGCAGCAGCAGCATCCTCTGTTCTTACTTGTATCTGTTCAGTAACCGTATCTAAGCGATTTTGTACTGCACCGATGTGTGAGCGTGCTTGATTCAGGTAATCAATCGCCTGATCTAGCTT
>JABIFG010000214.1 GCA_018650795.1 Fidelibacterota bacterium | reverse complement strand
TGCCGTTCCCTCTAATTGGGCGCGCAGAGCTTTTTTCTTTTTCAGCCTTTTTAAGTCTTTGGCTGATTTAGGATACTTCACAGCTTAAATCCTTTATTTTCCAACGGTCTTACCGGCTTTACGTCTAACATATTCACCTTTGTAGCGAATTCCTTTTCCCTTAAAGGGTTCAGGGGGACGTACCGAACGGATCTTTGCAGAAACCTCACCGACCATATATTTGTTATAGCCACTCACGGAAAAAGAGGTATTCCCCTTTTCGACTGTATAATCAATTCCATCCACAGCACCGATAAATACGGGATGTGAGAAACCAACATTAATTAACAGTCCACCCTTCTGAGCTAATACAGTGTAACCAGTACCGATGATTTCCAATTCACGTTTAAAACCGACCGATACACCTGCAAGTAAATTATTTATCAATGCACGTGTTAAGCCATGGGCTGCACGGGCATCTTTTTCATCAGAATTTCGATTAACGAGGATCTCGTTCTCTTTCTGCTCGACCTTCACCAGTGGAAGAAATTTAACAAAGTCCACACCCTTGGGGCCTTTGGCCTCAACTACATCAGCGTGAATTTTTACTTCAACCCCTGCTGGGATCGCAATAGGCATTTTTCCAATTCTAGACACTATAGACCCCTAAAGCTTACCAAACATGGCACAAGACTTCACCACCGACACGCTCTCGCTTAGCTTGCTTGTCAGTAATAACGCCGCGACTGGTTGTGAGAATAGCAATACCCAAACCATTGCGAACGCGAGGCAGATTATCGGCAGGTACATAATGACGACGACCAGGACGACTGATGCGAGTCAAACCAGCGATAACCGGTGAGCCTTTAGCTGTATATTTTAAATAAACACGTAATACATTCTGCATATCATCTTCGACGATAACAAAATCTTTAATAAATCCTTCCAGCTTAAGAAGTAACGCCATGCGAAGCTTGAGGTTGGAACTTGGAATATCGGTCCAACGATGACCTGCTTGCTGGGCATTACGAATGCGTGTTAGGAAATCTGCGACTGGATCACTCATAGACATATCGAATGGTCTCCTTACCAACTGGCCTTAACAATGCCAGGTATTTCGCCTTTAAGGGCCAATTCGCGAAAACAAATTCTACATAGACCAAATTTCCGAAGATATCCATGAGGACGACCACATACGCGACAGCGATTGTAGCCTCTTACCTGAAACTTTGGTTTTCTTTTCGCTTTGGCGATAAGGGATTTTTTTGCCATAATTCTGCTCGCTCCTATACCTGCTTACGTCTGAAGGGGATACCCAGAGCAGTCAACAGCTCATAGGCTTCCTCGTCCGTCGTAGCAGAGGTCGTAATACTGATATCCATTCCATTGACACCTTCGATCTTATCATAATCGATTTCAGGAAAGATAATTTGTTCTTTAATACCGAGACTGTAGTTCCCACGACCATCAAATGATCTGTTAGGAACACCATTAAAGTCACGAACGCGAGGCAATGCTATGGAAATAAAGCGATCCAGGAACTCCCACATGGTTTTACCATGCAGAGTCACACGGGCACCCACAGGATCACCAGCACGTAACTTAAAGTTTGAAATAGCTTTCTTAGCGCGAGTAATCACTGCTTTCTGACCGGTAATAATTGTCAATTCATTGACAGCTGCTTCCAGACGACGTGGTTCCTCTTTAGCTTTTCCAAGCCCCATATTCAGGGTAATTTTCTTTAAAGCAGGAACCTGCATCGTGCTCGAGTACTCGAATTTCTTCATGAGCAAAGGCAGAACTTCTGCTGTATATTTTTCTTTTAATCTAGGTGTATAATCACTCATATTCACTCACACCTTATCGGTCAATGACTTCGCCGGAAGCCTTCAAATATCTGACTTTTCGACCATCATCTAAAAATTTAAACCCAACCTTAACTGGTTTGCCACCTTGAAGAAGCGCCACGTTTGAAACGTTAATTGGTGCTTCTTTTTCGATGATCCCAGAGGGTGCGTTTGCTGAGGTTTGACGTTGATGCTTCTTAATAAAGTTGATACCCTCAACCAGCACTCGCTGTGTTTTTGGATATACGCCTAAAACTTTTCCTGTTTTACCTTTATCGGCACCAGACAATACCACAATCTGATCATTTTTCTTAATTTTCATTTTCATAGCCTCCTAGAGCACTTCTGGCGCCATGGAAACGATGCGCATGTGTTTTTTCTCGCGCAATTCGCGGGCAACAGGTCCGAAGATACGTGTACCTCGAGGTTCACCCTGTGCATTTAGCAATACAGCAGCATTTTCATCAAAACGAATATAGCTGCCGTCTTTGCGACGGATCTCTTTCTTAGTTCTCACAACAACGGCGGTAGATACTTCACCTTTTTTAACCGTACTGTTGGGGATGGCATGTTTTACTGTCACCACGATCAGATCACCTACAGAGGCATATCTGCGGCGACTTCCACCAAGAACCTTGAAACAGAGGACTTCCTTGGCACCCGTATTGTCAGCGACTGCGAGTCGTGTTTCTTGTTGTATCATTGTTCTATCTCACCCTTACTTAGGCTTCTAGAGCCTGCTTAACGGTTTCAAGGAGTCTCCAACGCTTATCTTTAGAGATGGGACGACTCTCAATAATTCTTACCTC
>JABIFG010000027.1 GCA_018650795.1 Fidelibacterota bacterium | reverse complement strand
GCGGCAATCTCCGAATTCTTGGAATACGGATAACCCGAGATCGCCACGCTAAGCTTGCGAAGACTGGTTGGGAGATAGTACTTATTGTCTTTGCGAGGTTGCGTATGCAACCGCGGCAATCTCCGATTTCTTAGAATACTGACAGCCCGAGATCGCCACGCAGAGCCTGCACTGAGGAAATCGAAGTGCTCGCGAAGACAGTAATTTGAAATTCTAGATTGTGTTAGCTTTTTGCGGATTTATCTTCGACGTATCAACCCTCAAAACTTGGATGCAATAATGACCAAAGTCTGTGCAGTATATATACTTGCCAATAAGTCCAATTCGGTTCTATACACAGGAGTGACAAGTGATCTCGAGAATCGCATGTTCGAGCATAAATCCTACTCTAATCCATCTTCCTTTGTATCTCGATACAAAGTTATCAAACTCGTGTATTATGAAGAGTTCAATAGCGTGTCAGAAGCTATCCTCAGAGAAAAACAGATTAAAGCTGGGTCTAGGAAGAAAAAAATAAAGTTGGTAGATTCAATTAATTCTGACTGGAAAGATTTGTGCTATGATTTCTGGGGAAGCGACAAACCAGAATAAGAATTCGAGATCGCGTCAGTCGCATGCTTCTTCGCGAAGACTGTGGAGGATAACCCTAATTGTCTTTGCGAGGTTGCGTAGCAACCGCGGCAATCTCCGAATACTTGACAACCGGATAACCCGAGATCACTTCGTCGGTCTGCGACCTTCTCGCGAAGACTGTGGAGGATAACCCTAATTGTCTTTGCGAGGTTGTGTATGCAACCGCGGCAATCTCCGGATCCTTGACGACCGGACAGCCCTGAGATTGGTTAAGAAAAATGTAAATAGGAATGAATTCCAGCACATTGTTAAACATAGGACAGTCAATCTGCCTATATTGCCAGAGGAGCAGGCTTTTGACAATTCATTGAATCGCTTGCGCATTGGGTGAGTGGACCCATAGAAACAAAGTGGAGATTATTATGCTAAAAAAAATCTGGTTCATCCTAATAATAGTACTTATGTCTGTCAGCTATGCTGAAATCACTCTCTCAGGAGATGCACGGCTTAGACCGCGCTTTGATGTCAAGGACAATGGAGAGTACGGAACACAATCAGAAGATTTTTACTATTATTATCGTGCTCGGCTCATGATCAAAGCAGACATCGGTAATGGATACTATTTCAATACTCGCTTAGGCCATAATGGTGGTACTTATTGGATAGGCAAATTTGGGACAGGGGAAACACCCAGTAGCTTGAGCAATCCTAGTGCAGGTCGGGGATCCGTCGATTTTATGGAGCTCTATTTTGGGCACAAGGGCAACAAGTTCAGCTGGTCAGGTGGTATCATTCCTGTGCCTCATAATCCTATGCTCGACATTCATTATTACCCCGAAATCATCCTGGACAAAGCCTGGGACACCTATAACAATAATGCAGCCCATGGTTTTGATTTTAATTATAAACTAGCTGGTAAACCCTTGGATGTAAAAATTTTAGTAGACGATAATAATGGTAAAAAGGTGGTAGATAAGTATTTCGTCTCCACAAGTGATACCTCCATAAGCTATATCATTGATCAGGATAGTGGATCTATCCGATTAGATACAACGATTACTTCAACTTCATCATCTGCATCCAACACCAAAGATCAATACACCGTTTACCTCTCTTATCCGCTCTCCTTACTTGGCTTTAAGATGGCTCCGCATTTGTTGGTAACACTCGCAGATAAGGGGAGGCCAGCTCCAATTACATACGGTGCTGAGTTTGCACTTCCCAAAGTGGCCGGTTTTAAACTCTCTGCCTTTGGTGGACTTACCAGCCAGTCTGTAAGTGATTCGTTAACTGGCGTAGCAGCTTACAACGGTTGGATTGCCCGTGTAAAGATGGTTGGTAAATTAGGTCCAGGCAGCCTGGTTGCCTGGTATGATCAGGCCATAACTACCCCGGATGTTTCAGATGCAGAAAACAGTATATTTTCCTATCTATGGCTGTCATATACTTACACTTTGCACAAGTCTGACTGGGGTGCTGTGGTATTCGCTCCAACCTATCGTCTGTATACCCACAAAATTAAAGATAGCCGAGACTATACACGTGCTAAGATCGAGCTGACGACACAGATTACCTTTAAGTAAGATTACATATTATCGATTCTCATAACCCCCGACTTGAACCCCGCTAGAGGCGGTGGAATTCGGGTGCTAGAGGAAAACCACTCAACCCCATACATAACCATTTGGCGACGGAAGCGCATGCTGCTAGAAAAAATTTGGCGGTAGTCGTCCTATTGGATAGGTTAATACCCTATAAAATGATCATGATTTGAAAGGAAAAAGGTAATGGTACAGATGAGTAGACGAGATTTTGTAAAAGTCACCGGTACTGGCCTGGCCCTGGCGACCCTCCCCGGATTCATCCGCTCGGGTTTTGCAGGTGTCGGAGCAGGTGATAATCCCTACAATTTCTATTTCCAGCGTTTTGGGATAGATGAAGATATGATTCGTAAGGTGATGGCAGAAGCCCTCCATTATGGTGGCGATTACTGCGATCTCTTTTTTCAGAATGAATTAAGCAACTCCATCCGACTCCAGGATAATATTGTGAATTCAGCCTCCACCAATGTCACTTTAGGTGTTGGAATTCGAGTCCTGAATGGGAATCAAACGGGATATTCATTTACCGAAGATATTTCCTTAGCCAGTATGAAAGCAGCCGCTCGGACAGCTGCTGGAATCGCTTCAGGTTCAGCTAAAGCTGCTCCCCAAACCTTTAATGCCACCAAATTAATGAATTACTATGAAACTGAAATCAGCTATGAAGATGTGGGTGTCAAAGATAAAGTTGACATGCTCCAGGCCATCAATGATGATGTCTTCAAGCAGGATGCCCGGGTTGTTAAGGCTAATGTCAATTTCAGCGACAGCGAAAATTACATCCTGGTTGTGAATTCAGAGGGTGGTATCGCTTCTGATTACCAACCCATGCTGAGAATCTCAGTCGGCTGTACTGCTGAAGAAGACGGTAAGCGCGAAAACAATTATTTCGACTATTCGGTACGTGATGACATTAATTTTCTTACAGAAGAGAAACTGAAAAGACTCCCTAGAGAAGCTGTGGCGCGCACAGTTAAATTGTTCGAAGCCCAGACACCTCCAGCCGGTGAAATGCCCGTGGTGCTGGCTGCAGGTAGCTCAGGAATTTTACTCCATGAAGCCATAGGACATGGGATGGAAGCTGATTTTAACCGTCAGGGAATTTCAGTTTTCTCTGATATGATAAATAAAAAAGTAGCTGAGGATTTTGTCACTATTGTGGATAATGGCACCAATCCCCACGTGCGTGGTTCCATCAATGTGGATGATGAAGGTCATCCCTCGGAGGAAACCCAGCTGGTTGAAAATGGTGTATTGCGAAGCTATATACACGACCGGATCTCGGCCAAACATTATGGAGTGGATCCTACGGGCAGTGGAAGACGTGAATCCTTTAAACATTATCCCTTGCCCCGTATGCGCAATACCTATATGAAAAATGGTCCACATACCTTTGATGAGATTATTGCCAATGTAAAGTATGGCATTGTTGCTGAACAATTCACCAACGGTCAGGTCAATATTGGTCCCGGTGACTTCACCTTCTACGTGAAGTCAGGCTCGTTGATCGAAGATGGAAAAATTACAGGTCTCATCAAGGATGTAAATATTATTGGCAATGGACCGGAAGTGTTATCAAGAGTCACCATGGTGGCTAATGATATGAAAATGGCTGAAGGTGGTTGGACTTGCGGGAAAAACGGACAGTCCGTCCCGGTTTCCATGGGCCTGCCCAGCGTGTTGGTCTCATCTATCACAGTGGGAGGCAGAGGTTAATTATGGAAAAAAATGTCCATTTAGATCTAGGATATTGGGTACAGAAAAAAATCAAGCAGCTGGGTGCAAGTCAATCAGCACTGGGTATTCGCCAAAGCCGATCCGTATCAGTGGATTATCGTGATGGCAAAGTAGAAACTCTGAAAGAATCAACCCAGCAGTCACTATGGATTGAGGTTTTTGCAAAGGGTCGTTATTCAAGTCACTCTACCAATGATCTACGTAAGGAATCCCTTGAGAAATTTCTGACCAATGCTGTGGATCTAACCGGTTTTCTTACAAAGGATGAATTCCGACGGCTTGCTGATCCTGATTTATATGAGGGACAGTCCAAAGTTGATCTGGATTTATATGATTCCGGTCAGTCGGATATCACTGTCGAGGAACGTCAGGATCGCGCCAAGGCACTAGGTGCTTATCTGGAAGGCAAAGATGATCGCATCATTTCTGTGGCTTCAAGTTTCAGTGATAATCACAGCGAATCCTATCAGCTCGCTTCAAATGGGTTTGAAGGTCATAAGGAATCTACTTCCTTTGCTCAAAGCGTGGAAACTTCCATACAGGGCAAGGGTGATAAAAAGCCTCAGGGCTGGCGTTATTATCGTGCCCGTCATCTGAATGATCTGGTAGGAGCAGAGCAAACTGCCAAAGAAGCCCTGGCGAGAACCCAGGATAGATTGGGTGCCGAAAAAATTGCTTCTGAGACCATGCCGCTACTCCTGGAGAATTCAAACGCTGCTGGATTGCTCTGGCGCTTGGCGAGACCTCTAAGTGCATCTTCCATCCAACAGAAAAATTCATTTCTGGCTGATCGCAAGGGTGAAAAAGTTGGCTCAGACCTATTGACTATCACTGATGATCCATCCATTGTGCGTGGACTGGGAAGTCGCTATTATGATGGTGATGGACTGGCCGCAAAATCGATGCCCATCTTCACTAAAGGGGTTTTGAATAACTACTATACTGATGTCTACTATGGCAACAAGCTGGGCTGGACTCCCAATGCAGGTGGATCCTCAAACTTGATTGTGAAACCTGGCCTGCGCTCAGGGGCTGAGATTGAAGCCAGTCTGGATCGAGCTATTCTGGTTACAAACTGGCTTGGAGGAAATGCCAACCCTACCACAGGTGATTTTTCACTGGGTGTAGCGGGCTGGTTGATTGAGAATGGCAAGCGGGT
>JABIFG010000026.1 GCA_018650795.1 Fidelibacterota bacterium | reverse complement strand
CAATCCTCGGGCATATATTTTGTCAGAATTCAAGCTGGTCAATTTGAAAAGAGTCAAAAAATCAGTCTGCTGAAATAGTAGGCTGGTATTGAATTAGGAATCAAGATAGAATATATTCAACGACTTATTAGAAAATGATTTTGGAGGGAAAATGAAAAGAATATTACTTGTCCTATGCGTTGTACCAATTGTGCTATTGGCCGCGAATCAATCAAACATGTATTATCGAGGCGATATGAATGGTTTTGGAACGACCTCACTTTCATTTCGTGATTTAGGGACTGACTCATGGATGGTTACCATTTTATCTGATGGAGATGATAATCCATCAGATTTTAAAATAGATAATGAGACAGATTGGGCTGGTTCTGATTGGTCCGTAGGTGGTTCGATATCGTTTGGTAGTTATTTAACCTGGTATAATCCCAATGGTGGAAATGGGTATATCAATGAAACAAATGGTAAATATTATTCAATTACTATTTCAGATGTTGTCTCTGGAAATGCGGCCGGATTTGTACAGGAGACAAGTGGTTCTCCAATTACAATATCTTCCGTTTCTGACAATAGTGGGGATGGTGTTCCAAATACGACTATCACTGTATCTATAGCACTGAGCGGGAGTAAATCATCTGAAGAGAATATTTATGTAAGGTATTCGACAGATAGCTTTTCAAGTGATACTTGGAGTCTTGCTACGGGATCAGGAACGAGCTATTCAGCAACCCTAACTACATCAGGATCAGGAACAGTCGTCTATTATGTTATGACCACGACTTTAACTTCATCAGGGAGTGGGGATCTTGATAACTATCCCGACTTAGCGACACTTTATTTTGATAATAATTCTGGTTCCAACTATACTTATGCATATGATCAATCCCTCCCGGTTGAACTCTCCGCATTCTCAGCTTATTCCTCATCCAAGGGCGTGAAATTAGTATGGACAACGGACTCTGAGATCGAGAATCAGGGTTTTTCCATTCTACGTAAGAGTCAAGACAAGGATTGGGGAGAATTAGCCACTTTTACCAAATTCCCAGAACTTGTGGGACAGGGATCTACTACTGAAGCGACTGAATATTACTTCATCGATACTCAGGTGAAAGAGGGCGGGAGCTATTCCTATCAACTGGTTGACATTGACTATCAAGGCAAATTGACCTATCACAAGGATCACATACAATCAATTACCTATGTGAATCCAGGTAAGAGTGGCAAACCTGACGCCTTGAAAGTAGTGAAACTCTATCCGAATCCCTTTAACCCAACCGTCACCCTGACATATGATCTGGCAGCAATGAGTGATCTTCATGTCAGCATTTATAACCTGGCTGGTGAACAGGTATGGAATCATGCTAAAGGGAATCACCCAGCAGGTCAGGACTATACACTTGCCTGGAATGGAATCGATATGACAAATACACCACTACCCTCGGGTATCTATCTTGTCAATATCCAGGCTGGTACTCAAATCAAATCTAAAAAGGTTACCCTGCTTAGATAATTAGCTTCAGTTTATTATTAGAGAAAAGGCAGCTGGTTTCAGCTGCCTTTTTTTATACAAAGCAGTGGGCAAGTCTGTACTGATGAAGTCGAAATATCAAAACGATTGAATGCTGTAGGCTATATTTACTGGTTTCGACAGGCTCAACCACCGAATAAGTCGAGTCTTAATCACATTGTACTTTGTATTTTTAGCATGAGGTGTAGTTTTTAAGCCAAACATGAAAACGTTTATCGGATTTATTATCGTACTCGCAGGCTTAAGTGTCCAGGCACAGGATTCTAGCTATGCTTATGCCGGGTGGGGCAAGCCGGGCTCGGCCCAGTCAGTCCCCCTGAAAGCGCTGAAAGGGAAAGCCTTCACGTTGGTAATCCTTAACGGTGAAAAGCCTGAACTTGTCAAACGCTTTGATGATAAACATGGTCTCTACGAACATATTGAAAATGAATACGATGAGTTCGGGAATCATTACTCAAGTAAATTGTTTGATGCCATGGGTCGTCTTCGTGAAGCCAGCGTTTTCCAAAATGACCCAACTGAAATGGCACTTTTCAGGACTATATTTGGCAATACTTTTGTCCCTGCCAACTCCAACTTCATGATCCGTAGGGAATACAACGAATTTGAACGCGAAACAGGTTATTTCATCATCGGGGTGAGGGGACAAACACTTTGCTCTCGTGTAACGCTTTATCGTGAGGATAGACGCAAAGACCGTGAAATCCTCAGGGATGATCTTGCCGGAAAAATACTGACTGAACGTCGCTATAAATATATTGATGCTGAAAATCGTACGGTGTTAGAAGAGTTTGATGGTACAGGTAAAATGGTGCAGAGAGTGGTTCTCTTCGATCACCATGATATTATCCAACAATAATGAACAAGGAGGAAATATGAAAAGAAGTCTGTTAATGATGTTGATTCTGAGTATGGCCGTCTTCGGTTTTGCCCAGGATGCTGTAGAAGACACAGAAGTT
>JABIFG010000213.1 GCA_018650795.1 Fidelibacterota bacterium | reverse complement strand
TGGTGATACACCGGCTGCAACTGTGACCCGGGAAGGTCTCAAAATCATCAAAACGGAGTATAAGCATCGTCGCAAAGACAAGCAGGTAAAAATTATTCCCACCTTCAATGAGCAGGTCACAATGCTCTATTATTACCCCCACATGAAGGGGGATATAATTGATTCACTGTTGGATGCGGGATATAAGGGAATTGTCATTGTAGGAACAGGTCTTGGTCATGTCAACAAAGAGCTGTATCCAGCCCTAAAAAGAGCCCGGGATAAGGGTGTTTCTGTCTTTATGACCCTCCAGACGATCTGGGGTTATGCCCACATGTTTGTCTATGATACCGGGCGTGATATGATGGCTCTAGGCGTGACACCCCTGGGAAATATGCTGCCTGAGGTGGCCTGGGTTAAGCTGGGCTGGGCACTTGGACAAACAGATGATCCTGATAAAATCAAAGCGATAATGCTTACGCCAATTAATGATGATATTACTGAAAGAGAGCCTTATAATGGCTATCTTGTCTATCAAGGTGGTGTACCTGAGGTAGAAGGTTTTGTCCGTAAATTCAGGAAATAAGATTCATTCGTACCACCTGACTTCAGTCAGGTGGTATACAGGGACGCCAGTTCTGACAAACCGTTTCAACGGTTTTAAGGTCTGAACCAATACACCTATCATTTACCAACTGAAGTTGGTAGTTATTTTAATTGAGTTACACTATATGATGATACCAAATCGATCAGAATATCTCAAATCCCTGGCCCAATCCGGCCAGAAAATCATGGGGGTGCTACCCGCGCTATATCCCAGAGAGCTGCTATGGGCTTTCGATATTCACACTGCTGAAATCTGGGATCCACCTGGAGAAATTCTCCACGCCAATGCTCATTTACAGACCACCATTTGCCCAATCGTAAAAAGAAGCCTGGAGTTTATCCTCAAAGAGCCCGAGATCATCAATGCTGGATACCTATTCCCCCATACCTGCGATTCCCTGCAAAACCTGGGGACCCAGGTTAAGGATCTCATTGGAGTAAACGTCCCTGTATACACCTTTTACAACCCTAAGGGCAGTTTCAACAACACAACAACAAAATACTATCGAGAAATACTCCAGAATTTTCAAACCACTCTTGAAACAGTCTATGAACCCCTAAATCCTGAGAAACTGCTGTCAGCCTGTGTATTAGGTCATAAAATTGATTCGCGGCTCATGGCCATCCAACAAGCCCGTATGACCAATCATCTGTCTTTAGATAATTCAGCATATTTCGAGCTCATGCGAGCCCAGGAATATCTACTCCCCCTAGATTATTTAAATCTACTGGGGAAGATTGATATTCTTGAACAGGCCATAGAACCTGCAAGAGCTCGCTTGATGGTTTCTGGTATCTTGCCACCCTCTCCAGAAGTATTGAAATTTTTAGATGAGCTCGGCGTAAGTGTGGTAGCAGATGATTTACTGGCCGTCAGTCGCCGTATTCCAAAGTTTCCCATGGATGCTCCCCTTTTGCCACTGGATTATTTGACAGATCGTTTCTTTATCCTACCACCCTGTTCCACACGTGCAGGTGATCTTGAAGAGCGTCTGCATCATATCGACAAACTTATGCAGGCTAGTCAGGCCCAGGGGATTCTATTCGATATTGTCAAATTCTGTGAACCTGAACTATTCGATCATCGTCTTCTGGTAAAAACGCTCCGTGAAAGAAATATTCCTGTGTTAACTCTGGAAACGGAACTTCAAGCCTACCTCTCAGGACAAGACAAGACGCGTATTGAAGCATTTACTGAACTTCTTTTTGATATGGTTTCGGCATGAGTCTCAGAGCAGAATTGAAATATAAAATCATTAAAGACTATGGGGCTCCGGCTCTCATGGCATTTCAGGATTTAAAGAAAAGAAAACCTCGTCCAATCCCTGAAGCTTTTGGACCACCCCTGGAGTCCAATAAACGCCTGAAAGAAATTTTGAGTCGACATTATTTCCTGGCCAGATACGTTCCTGGAGTAAAAAAAGTAGCCTGGGTGACCAGTGGTGCTCCCGTCGAACTCCTCAGGGCTTTCGATTTTTATACAATCTATCCGGAAAATCATTCCGCCCTGGTTGGAGCCAGAAAACAGGGTGCTGATTACTGCAGTATTGCTGAAGGGAGTGGTTATAGTCAGGATCTGTGTTCCTATGCCCGTATAGATTTAGGACACCTGCTTTCAGGAAAAACACCTGCTGGAAAGCTTCCCAAACCAGATTTGTTGTTCTGTTCAAACAATATCTGTCAAACCGTCCTCTACTGGTATAAGGCTATTGCCCATGAGTTGAATATTCCCCTGATTCACTTTGATGCGCCCTTTGTTGCTACAGAGCAGACCGAGGCTGATATCAATTATATGGCTCAGCAATTACAGGATATGATTCCCATACTGGAAAGAGTATCTCAGCGTGTTTTTTATGTGGATGTTTTTGAACGGATTCTTAAGAGTTCTCAGGAAACCTCACAGACCTGGGGTGCTATCCTCAATGCTATGGAAGCTCAACCTGCACCTATGACTATCTTTGACGCCTTTGGTCATCTCGCACCAATTGTTTCCCTCCGCGGTTTACCTGTTGCTCAAGATTACTACAATATTTTACGGGAAGAAGTCGATACCCGGGTTGCTCAGGGGATCGGTGCTATCAGTGATGAACGTTATCGCTTAATCTGGGATAACATTGCTATCTGGTATAAGGTTCGATTTTTGGCAACGTTTTTTGCTGAGAGAAAAATGAATTTTGTGACGGCTACTTATACCAATGCCTGGGCCGAAACCACAGGTTATCTCGATGTAACCAAGCCCTGGACCTCTATGGCCAAAACCTATGGTCGGATCATTCTAAACAATAACCTGAAACACCGTCTGGATTTGATGAAAAAAATGATCAAGACCTATTCTGTGGATGGCATGGTCATGCATTCTACCCGTAGCTGTAAGCCCTACTCTGTAGGTCAATTCGATCTGCGTAAAGCGATTACTGCGGACCTTAATCTGCCTGCTGTAATTCTGGATGCTGACATTGCCGATGAACGGGTCTGGTCTGAGCAGCAGATTCATACCCGTCTCGAAGCATTTTGTGAGACCCTGGAGGGCTCAAAACATGGTTGATCTTTACTTCGCCGGAGTGGATGTGGGTTCTCTCAGTACAGATGTGGTAATTATTGATGGTGGCAGTAATGTCCTCTCTGAAGTTGTAATTCCCACTGGTGTGAATGGTTCTGAAGCTGCCGAAAATGCCTTTAATTCAGCTTTGGGGCTGGCCAAGCTCACCCGAGAAAGCATCGTAGCGGTTACTGCTACTGGTTATGGACGTGCTTCAGTCGCCTTTGCTACAGGAAAAACGACCGAGATCAGCTGTCATGGTGTGGGAGCTCATCATCTCTTCCCAAAGACAGGTACTGTCATTGATATCGGTGGTCAGGACAGTAAAGTTATCCAGGTCGATAGCCAGGGTCGCATGCTCGATTTCACTATGAATGACAAATGCGCAGCCGGTACAGGTCGCTTTCTTGAAGTCATGGCCACACGTCTGGAGCTTGATCTCGATGAATTGAGCAGCCCGTTGAATATATCAGGTGAATCAGCTCCCATCAGCAGTACCTGCACTGTCTTTGCTGAGAGCGAGGTCATCTCACTTTTGGCCAAGCACACCCCACGGGAACATATCGTCCATGGCTTACAGCGTTCCATTGTGAATCGTATCTGGAGCATGGTGGCCAGTATTGGTATTGAGGGTGAAGTGACTCTCACAGGAGGGGTTGCCAATAATCAGGGTCTGGTTAAGCTTTTAGAGGAAAAACTTGGTCTCCCGTTGAATATTCCGGAAAATCCACAAACTGTGGGTGCCCTGGGTGCAGCTCAAATAGCTTGTCGGAAATACTAACAAGAGATGTGTCCAGCTTAACCATTCAGGAACTTATGGGGTCAAAGGGATTAAATAGAGAGAGGTGCAAAATGAAACTTAGCAAACTAATTATCCTTCTACTTATCCTTGCAGTCACCGTACAGGCAAATCCCCGTTCGAGAAGACATCACCACAGACCTGTTAGAAACTATCATCATTCCTATTATCCCAATCTTTACAATAATCACTATTCAACATACGGATATTACCGCTATTCTTATAGACCTGTCATGGTCACCACCCAATCGACCACGACCTACCCAAGTAACCTTGTTCTCGTTACTGCCGATAGTATCGCAGAAGACATTGTCGCTTTAAATCGCATGATGTCTCGTGGCGTGATTAGTGAAAAGGACTACGAAAGAGCTAAAAAGACACTTTTGAATCGTATTGGAATGTCCGTGAATCCCCAGGCTCAGGAAACCACTACAGCAGGGCTCCTGGAGCAAATCGAAACGCTTCATCAGATGCAGTCTGGTCAGCTAATCACAGAGAAAGAATATCAGAAGCAGAAGAAAAAGCTCCTGGCTTTGATCTAAGTAAATACACAATTAGGTATAAAAAATGGCTCCTCACCCTTCGAGAGCCTCAGGGACCGAGGAGCCATTAAATTTTCAAGGCTGTCAACGACAGCGCACTACTAGCCTCAGCCACCGCCGGAGGCTTTTTTAACCTTCATTTTAACCTTGGGTATAAATTCAAATTCATGATCATGAATAACCGGATCTGCCACGGCATAATTGCTTCCCAGGGCTGCTTCAAAACTGTAATGCAAAACCTCATCTTCTTGTGCCAATCTATCATCCATTGGAACTGGGGTGTTGCCAGCCAGAGGGTCTGATTCTATAACTAAATCGTTAAAAGTATCTAGCCAGCCGTTAATTCCGTGCTCCAGGATATAGACATTTTCAATACTCTGTGCACGCATGAGTTTCCAGGCTTCGGTGGCGGACTGTTCATCATTACTCATCACTATAAACAAAGTATTGACTGGTGTATGCAGATACTCTTTTTCAGCTTTTGCGCCAATTTCAGTCAGTGATACATGCTGAGCATCGATGATATGGAAGAGATTAAAATCGCTTTCATTCCTCACATCGATGAGGACGGTTCGAACCAGATCATTGTCAATAAACTCCAGCATTTCAGCCGGTGCTATTTGGACTTCTCGTGAATCGATTCGGGATTGCTCAGTTTCAGCCATCCACTCCCATTTCTGTTCTACAGTAGGTTGACCTTTTATCATGACCAATGCTGCAACAAATATGAGGATGGCGGCACCAGACAGTTTTTGCTTACGGTTTTTAAAGCGTTCTTTTTGCCCGTTCACTTGATCTTCAACGTATTCCACCAACCAGAACAGGAGCAAGGCCATAACTACGATACTGAATACCAGCACGCCCAGGGGTACTCCAAAAAGATCACCCAGGGTAAAACGACCATAATTGGATGAATTCCAGAAGTCACTGAAAAGGGCGTCAATATTTTCACCAAAGGTGAATATGCCAACGGTGAGACCTGCTACAAAAGCGATCCCGTCCTTTTTCAGGGTAGCCAAAGCAACCAGAGATGTTCCCGGACAAAAACCACCGATCACAAAACCAACACCCATGATTAATCCACCAACCATCCCAGGCCAGAGATAGGTCGGATTTACGAAAACACGATTATAGTCGAGCCAGCCGAGAGCACTGGCACCAAAGACCAGCACCATAGCCACGATGATGCCCATAAACATGACCTTGAAAACGGTCATATCGGTAAAATAGAATTGGGCGGCAAGTTTGGTGGATTTTCCAAAGCCCCCAATTTCCAGTGAGTATCCAAAGGCAATGCCTACCACGAGAGCAACCAGATAAAAGGCCAACTTGCCATACATGGCTTCCAAAGGCAAGGGACCTGGGAATGCTTGAAGTAATTGTTCCATCATTTCCTCCTAGGTCCAAAGTTTTCTGAGAAGATGGGCAACACTATAGGCACCTACAAATACAGCCAACAAAAACACCCAGCTTCCAACCGACAGAACGGCACCCCCCGACAGTCCTTGACCAGATGTACAACCGCGGGCAAACCGGGCTCCGTAACCCATAAGGATTCCTCCAAGAAATGCCATCCCCCAGCGTGTACGATTGTTAATTCGCGGACCCTTACCTGTAGTAAAACTCAGCCGATTATTGAAATATCCAGAGACAAAACCACCGATTAGAATACCTATGGTCAAAAATACAAATGCATTATCCAGTGGGTTTGTAGCCCCCCCGGCCATGGGAATTAGATAGGGTGTCGTATCCACATGCTGAGGGGCAATGATATCTTCAATAAAGACTAACACACGGTTAATGGGTCCCGAAGCACCCAGACCACTTCCAGTAAGTAGAAAAGCCATGAAAAGAACGATCCCCAGGAGTGTGCCTGCCACATAGGGGTTGGCGAAGGGTTTAGCAGTTTTCAATGCGGTTTCACTCATTTTAATTTTTCCTTCGATTCTGTCTCAATTCCGGTGGATTTTCGACCGGAGTGATCCTCCACTTCATCCCACCCATTAATCATTGCTTTGATACCGTCCATGGGTTTGTGTCCGGTTGTTGTTAAATACACATGCAGCAGGATAAATGTAGCAAACAACCATGCTAAAAGAGTGTGTATCGGTCCCAGCACCCGCAGACCACCCAGGGCGTTGGAAATTGAAGGCCAGGTTTGGATACTCCAGATCAGTAGACCGGTAATGATTTGCATGGGCAGCAGCAAATTGAGTAATCCAAAATATGTCATTTGCTGCAAGGGATTTAATTTCTTCGCTCGGGATTTTTCAAAGGGATGTTCCTCGCCTCTAAAAATACCCTTTAAGTAGAAATTAGCTTGAGCCACGGCTTGATCAAAGAATCCTCTGGGTTGTGGGATATACTGTTTTATTTCTCCGCTCACCAAGTGATAGATAACCGCCAGGAAGGCATTGGCAAAAAGGATGAAGCCAAGAGCATTATGTACCTGCACCATGAATGGAAAAGATAGGATACCCAGCATTTCTGGTTTGTGAATAATAAATCCTGTAATCAAGAGCAGGAAGATGGCCATAACCTGCACCCAATGCCAAAGTCTTTCGTAAAAGCGATACATGTAAATACGCTTGGTCTGGTGCTCTTTGTATCCATTGCGACGGGCAGAAATCACCCGGTAAGTTGCATGGACAACAACACCTATTATAGTGGCCAACATCAGCGCAAAGCCCAGCCAATCAACCCAGACGATGGAGGTTTCACCAAAAACGTACAATCCTTGCGTTGAAAGATCCATAGTATAGCTCAAGCCAGTCCTGGCATCAACTTCCATGGTTCCAATTTGCCCCAGATCAATGGCGCCAGTAAAACCAGGTACAATTCCACCTGGTAGAAATGTTGCCAACTCAAAGGGAGCTCCAATCCGGGAATCTTCACTGTGGCATGAGGCACATTCACGTGTTGCCCATTCCCCACCCGTCACAGCATGATTTATCTTATAAGCTTCTACATTTCCTTCAATTTTGACTTGGGTCAACCCGACAGTCTCAAGATTCTGGCGAATTGCTTGTTCTTTTTCCGGAGAATCAATGCGTAGCTCTGCCTCTGAAATTTCTCCATTACCGTCTACGTCAAAGACCGCCACAACGTCTTCACGGTAATTGTTTCCCTTAAAATATGCCTTTTTCAAATCGGCCAAGCGAACCGGTCGGGGTGTATCACCATAGACCCAATACCATGAACTGATCATATTGAATGGTTTCAGTCTGGTTTCATTGTCAGCGTTTCTGCTGGGTAGCAGAATGGGCTCAAAGCCGTTGATAATAGTTGTTACATCCCGAGGATCACCTTCAGCTCCACGACAATCGTGTGCAGCTGTCTGGGACTTGGTCAAAACGGTCCAATCGATCTGCTGATAGGCAGGCGCATGCATGCGCGGAATATGACAACTCTCACAGCTTACTTTTGCAAAGTGAGCGTCTTTATAGGGTAACCAATTGTGACCTACATTGGCATCATGACAGCCATCGCAACTACGCATGGTTTCACCGGGACTACGCTGTTCATTACTATCAGGTAGACCCCCTCTGGCAAACTCGTGTGAGGGTCGATAGAGAAAATCCATTACATCAATTCGGCGTGCATCAAATATGAGGTGATCCAGGCGGTGTTTTTTGGAATCCTGGTAATAAATTGGATTGTTAGCAGAGGGATGGCAATCCACGCATTGGACGGCTCGTTCTGTGTGGATATCCCAGGATCTGTGTAAGTTTTCCTTATCCTTCAAATTAAGCCCAGAACGATTGATGCGCTGTGGAGCTATAATTTCACCAGTTGTGGCCGTATTCCAGTCACAACTTTTCAAACCTTCAGGCGTATCTTTAGCAGTAAATACCAGTCCATGACATTGTCCACAATTTTCATTTGATGGATCTGTAGGGGAGAGAAAGTCCCGCCTTACATCTCCCTTGGCAGTAAAGGCTTCTGGATTCCAGCGATAGCCTGTGCGCTCTTTAATAACAGCCCCAGATTGAATCAATGTGGCTGAATTCGCCCAGCGAAAATTGCCGTTTTGAAGTGCCTGATTACGCTCCTCAATATCCGGGGCTTTGGTGTGACATAAAAAACAATTCATCTCCTCAACGCCAGATTTTTGCCAATCCCAACTTTCTGTTACAGGCGATTTGTCAAGCCGAACTCCAGCCTGGTTATATTCAGCCGGTCCGCCACCTACATGCCGGAAACCAAGGGTTTGAACCCATTCACCCTGACTTAAGTCTAGAAGACTGTCATCTGGAGCAGATAGAAATCGGTAATTTAAAGGATTCCACTGGCCATAATAACCCGACCCTCTATCCCAGGGGTAATCAGAGGCTGAAGGGGAAAAGTTATTCATCGAACTGAGACCAGCATCAGAATGACGACTATGGCTCACAATAAATTGAGTGTCATGACAGGTGCCGCAGGTTTGCATGGTTGAAAGAGGCTGTCCACTAAATAGGACATTCTTACCGGATTCATCTAAAAGTGGAAACTGAGGGTGGAGTACAGGTGTCCCTGCCAGAGATGTTTTCACAAATAGCATTATCAACATCAATAAAGAGCTTGTGAGTCTTTTTGAGAAAATCATCTTTCTCCTCCGGATAGAAATCGGCTACCATGGGTCACAGGATCACCATCATATCCCAGCATCTGCCAATCCAGGCGTCCTACATCACTATGACAATCGATACACTGAAGTGCTTCATCTTTGGGGGTAATCATATGACTGGTTGTCCAGTAAAAGGAGGTCTCAGCAAAATCATACTCTCCTGAATAGGGCAAACCAGAATTTTCCGCCCCGAGACGGAGGGCTTGATCCCAGTCGAATTCTGTCCAGTATCCACCAGCACCAACGGTTTTGGGAAGCAAAAAGTAATTATTGGTTTTGTCATAGATCTGTTTGCCATAATGGATTTTAAAGGGCCAGATTTTCGCCTTGGGATCTTTGATGTTGCCATTGGGTTTGTTAAAGGGTGTCACCTGAGTGGGATCAATAATATCTCCCTTTAGATAGCGACCTGTCGTGCCATTGTACCAGGCATAATCAGGCCTATGATTTTTCTTATAAACAAAAGAGCCTTTGATCTTCAGGTACTGGTGGGCGTCTTGAGGCAGATCCTGACCTGCTGTAGACCAGTCCCAGTGAATTTTGGTAGCATCTTTGCGAGCCATGAGGGCGACATGACAGGTTTGACAGGCAACAGCTTCGGTATGCTCATTTAAACGAGCATCTCGATGTGGCTCCTGATTATGGCAATCAATACACTGTACCTGATTCTGGGTATTTAAATCACCAATACTTACTGAGGATGCTTTGCCCCTGATATTGTGATCTTCGGTGCGGTGACAGGTTGTGCAGCTGAAGTCATAGCGACCCATATGAACATCAATCCGTTCTGAAGGAAATTTCAGACTCCCATCGAGATCACCGTGTTTTACAGCATTCCCACCCCCGCCATCGAAATGGCAACCGCCACAATTTTCACGGGTAGGAGCCCCGACACTCCTTGCTGCAGCCAATAAATCCACACCTTTTGCGGGATTTCCCTTTTTACTCTTTTTATAGCCACCGGAATGGTCATGACAGACCAGACAATCCACATTTTCTTTGTGGCTGAAATCATAGGATTCATCTTCCCATCCATAACCGACATGACAGGCCGTACAGGCTGGCCAATTACTTTCTATGCTGATACAGAAATTGTTGATAGCATTTTTCTTTCCCAGCGTAACCATTCTCTTGTGATCAGGTGAATAGACTGAGTCACTTTCCCAGGTATAATGACTTGTATGCATGACCTGTTCACTTGCATCAGGATGGCAAACCAGACAAGCTTGAGTCACTTCCTGACCTGTATTGAAGGGACCTTGCATCAGAGCACTATGATCCACATGAATCGCAATTTTGGGCAGTTTACTGAATGGATCATCAATAGGTTGGGCATTCCGGGGTAGCGCAATCAGAATCGGGATAATAATAATTGCCAGGGAGAGAATCGTGCCCAGCAGCCAGGTGTGTTTATAGTTTCTCATTATTCCTCGGTGTATCTATTTTCAAGATGATTTATTCGTGGATCAGATCGTGTTCTTTGCGGACAATATCCAACTTTATGGAGCGCATAATGTCAAGCGCCTGTATGATGCGTTGATATCCCAGAGAATAGGTCACAAATGATCCTTCCCTGTGAGTTTCCACAATGGCTTGCTCCCTTAAAATCTTCAAATGTCGTGAAATCGTAGCCTGGGGAGATTGTAATTGAGTCACCAATTCATTTACTCTGCAGGGCTTCTCATTCAGAGCGTACAGGATAGAAATTCTGGTGGGGTCTGCAATCGCCTGGCATAAGCTGGCGTGTAGATCAGTCGCCTCCCGCATATCATGTCCTCCATATTCGCATATTCGTTTATTCACATATACGAGGCTAATAGTATAATCAACTTAAATAAACACCAAAGGCTTTATTTGCTCTTTATGTTGTAATGCTTATTGTCAACTATATTATTCACACAATTCCTACTTGCCCCTGTGAATTGGGGTGGATTATTGTGTAGCGGTAACATGATGATTGCCAATCAGAAATAATTCTTGGGATACCATTACGTCGTATTAGCATGTCAGAGTAGTTGAAGTATTTACAAAGGAAACATCTATGTACCCATATCTCAGAACGATTAAAACCATTCTCTCGTCCAAATACCGCAGCTCATTGAAATTTGGTGATATTGGAACCCTCAATCTTCGTGCAGGGTTTACAGATATTGATCATTATGGTGAGGTTAACAATGGGAGGCAACTGACACTCATGGATCTGGGACGCTATGATCTCGGGGTTCGCGGTGGCTTGATGAAACTGATCGCTGAAAAAAAGTGGGGGTTTGCTGTGGGTGGATCCAGTATTCGCTACCGACGCAGAATCACCTTATGGAAGAAGTTTCAATTGCATAGTGAGGTAATCGGTCATGACGGGCGCTGGTTCTACTTTCTACAGAAAATGTGTCTTGGCGATACCATCTGTTCTTCTGCCCTGATAAAAGCCGGAGTGGTATCCAAGAGTGGTTTGATCCCAGCCACGGAGGTCATGCAAGAATTTCCTGATAATACCTGGACTGGTGAGGTACCTACTTGGGTTAAAGCCTGGATTGATGCCGAAAGTCAACGACCCTGGCCAGCTAATCCACAGTAAAGTTCTCCGAGCAAATCCACCATGGATGAGCCTGATATCCTGAGGGTATAAATAAGTGGAGCGTTAGTCGAAAAATCTGTCTTGAAGGCGGGTAGATCGAACAGGACGGGGCAATTTAATTAAATCCGGCGGGGATACTTTCATCAAAGTTTTGGTCACATCAACACTGACAGTGTAGGCACCCTTCTCATCATCCAATGAGTTACCTGGATCCAGATAATCCCAGTATTTTTTAACCATAAAATAGTAGTCACCGCTATCCTCACAGTCCCACTCTAATTTAGGATCAACATCTGTGGTTGATTGATCATCATTGTAAACCACAAAACTTCCCGCTGCTGAATAGAGTGTTAAGGTTAAATCTATATCCGAGCCCGCTTCCGCATCAATTTCAATGATATATGTAGTACTATCTAGAGCTTCAAAAATAAAAAAATCAGCATCATCACAGACAGCTGAATAGTGAGTCTGTAACGCACCTGCAGCAGAGATTCTGGTTGCCAGATCCAAAGTACTGTCTGGTTCATAAATGTCGTTTGTAAGCCGCGCTGGGTTCGTCCAGGAGGCAGGGGGAAAGTCTGATCCATAATCAGCGAGCGTAATCACGTCATCATTGCTCGTTAGTACTAAATTCTCAGCTTGAATGCTATAGTACATACGCGTGTTGTCGCCAAAATATATTGAGGTATCTGTGACTGATTCAATTTCTTTTGCATTTAGTTCAAAAGTAGAGTCACAAAGATTAATGTCATTGAAATAGGATAATAAATTGTTTTGAGTTATATCAATAATCCAGGCTTCCTCCACGGGCAAAGCACTAAAATCGGTATATATCCCATCAACCGTAGCCGTTTCAACAATGTAGACACCTACAACATCTGAGCTATAGTCAATGGTAGCATCTTCACAAGCCACCATGAGGAGTCCCAAAAGCAATAGGCATACTTTGTGGAGCCATTGATTCAAAATTGTTTCCTTCCAATTTTGTACGCTTGCAAAAACTATTTCTCCTCGGAACACATGCAATAACTATTGTGAGCTTTAAATGTAATAGCTCAAATGCATCGCTGTCATAAAAAGAAAGAGGCTGCTCAAAGAACAGCCTCTAATACAAAATTTATTTGAGCTCGCTTTAATTAAAAAGGAGTTCGCTTAATCTGATCTTTTTTTCGGGTCTGGCTCTTTTTTCCTCCGGCACTACTGTAGGTTTTACCAAAGCTGAACTCTCAACCACAGATACTGAATAATTACCAATATCGTCATCCCAGAAGCCCTCTATGACAAAATAGTAGTCACCAGAAGTCTGGCAGGTCCAATACAGACTGGGATTGAAATCCGTACCCCCATCATCATCAGTATCCAATAGAGAACCATTCCCAGAATATAAAGCGAGTGTCAGATCCAGGAATTGATCAAGCGGAGAAATGGTCTCCATGATGTAGGAAACACCTGCTGAAGCAGAAAACATGAAGTAATCCTCATCTCCACAGGCTCCCAAATAATGATTCTGGATGGTTCCACCAGCTGCAATTGAAGTAGCTGTGGCAATTTCATTATTCGGTTCGTAAGTATCATTGGTCAATAGGGAAGGATCCGTCCATGATGCAGGTGGAACCGTACCATTATAAGCTGCCAGAATGATGACATCTCCATCCTCCACCAATCTGAGTTTACCACCTGTGATGCTGTATTCCGTCTCAGATCCATCTGTAAAAAGGATGGCTGTTTCTGTAACACCATCAATTTCATCAGATTCTTCGCTATAAGTATCTTCACAATGGTCTTCATCGTTCTCGTAGGTGATCGCCTCATCACGAGTGATCTTCACCAGCATGGCATCCTCAATGGGTAAATCCGTAAAATCAAAGGTTTCACCCATATACTCTATTGATTCAAGGATATAGGTGTTGATTATATCAGCTGCATAGTCTGGTGTTTCTTCTTCACAGCCCAATACAAACAGTGCTATTGGTATTATTATCAATAGCTTTAGTAAATTGTTCATGTCTTTCCCCTATTCATTAATAGTTCATTTTTATAAATTCTTGCTAAAATCTACAAGAAAATCTTGAGCCCGCAAGTGGGAATACAGCAATGTTTTCATCAATGAAGGGATAGTCAAGCAATTCTGGCATTAAATCAGCTTTGTCGGTTTCAAGACAGAAGCGTATCCGTAGAAAAGTTACCCTGCCAGCAGAATTTAAAACTCGTTGAAAGGAGTTAACTTTGAAACTGAAAAACTTGATCACCATGATTATCACCATTCTCCCACTGTTGGGTTGGGCAAATTTCACCATTACCGAAGCAAACGGTAGCTTCGAGGGATTGGGGCATGCCAGGACACATGACTTCCCGGTGGAAGCTCGGATATTCACAGTTGCTGTCAGTGACGCCGACACCAGCGGAAACAGGACCGTCAGTGTGGAGGTTTCTGTCAATGATCTTCACACTGGAAATGCCATGCGAGACACCCACATGCGCATGTCGGTACTGGATCGCAAAAAACATCCGCTGATTACCTTTAAATCTGATGTGTTTCTACCTGAGCTACACGCTGGTGATGTAGCATTAGCTGGAATTCTTCAGGTCAATGGAATAACTAAACCCTACACACTAAATCTGGACCTGAAACACTCCTCAGGAAAATGGAATGCAACAGGTAGTTTTCTCATTGTACCTACTGATTTTGACCTCCCGCTGGTTGGGATGGGACCCATGAAGGTGCTGGATAAGGTGAACCTAAATCTGGATGTTACTTTTTAGACCTGATTGAAGATATCGCTGCATTTTTCCTCAGTAAGTTCGAGAACACCCTGTTTTTAATACTAATTCAGGGTGCTTTTGTTAAGTTCAGCCACATCTAATCGTTAAAAAAAGAGAATATTTAAGGTGTTGAAGCTACTATGATTTATTCTGGGGAATTACTGGATTTAAAAACACAACTAATTGAAAATTTTAGGGCTGTCAGAGAATTCACAGAAGCGCTTTGTGAACCTCTTGAAAGGGAAGATTTTGTTATCCAATCCATGCCAGATGTGAGCCCAACACGTTGGCATCTTGCCCATACCGCATGGTTTTTTGAAACCTTCCTCCTCAAACCTGAGCTCAAAGGCTATCAAACCCCAAATGAACTTTACAATTATTTATTCAACTCCTATTACAATGCTATTGGACAACAGTTTCCTCGTCCACAACGAGGACATCTCAGCCGTCCAACAGTGAACGATGTTTTTGCTTATCGTCATCACGTTGATCATGAAATAATACGTCTAATTGAGACACTGGATGAGGATAAAATCTCTGCCCTGAAATCAATTTTCATTTTAGGACTTCAGCATGAGCAACAGCATCAGGAGCTCATGCTCACCGATATTAAACATGTTTTTTTTCAGAACCCGCTTTACCCTGCTTATACAGAAATCGAGCAAATAAAGAGCTCTAATATTCATCAAGATCTCCAGTGGACAGCTTTCGAGGGTGGTGTGGTGCAGCACGGCTTCTCAGGTAATGAATTCAGCTTTGACAATGAAACACCTCGTCATGACTTTCTACTGCAACCCTATGAAATAGGCAATCGACTTGTGACAAATCGTGAGTTTCTGTCATTTATTGAAGAGGGTGGCTATAGTCAGGCAGATCTGTGGCTTTCAGATGGATGGGCTTTGATTAATAAAGACGCCTGGAAAGCCCCCTTGTATTGGGTTCAGAAAGATAGCCAATGGTTCGAATTCACCCTTGGAGGGCTCTCCCAGCTTCAACTAGACAGTCCCGTTACCCATCTCAGTTATTATGAGGCTGATGCCTTTGCAAACTGGCGTGGAGAGCGTCTTCCCAGTGAACATGAATGGGAGCATGCTGCACAAAACCTGCTGATTGAGGGTAATTTCGTGAGGAATCAACTTTTTCATCCCTCCCCATTAGAATCTACTCCAGCATCAAAATTGAGTCAGATGTTTGGGGACGTCTGGGAGTGGACACGCAGCCCCTACTCAGCTTACCCAGGCTTCAAATCTGCCAGCGGCGCTGTTGGCGAATACAATGGGAAATTCATGTCCAACCAGATGGTCTTAAGGGGCGGATCATGTGTCAGCAGCAGCGACCATCTACGATCCACATACCGAAATTTCTTTTATCCCCACTCACGCTGGCAATTCATGGGTCTTCGTCTCACCCGGGATGTGAAATAGACCGACTAAAGGACACGATAATCCTTTTCTAACAATGCAGAGGAACCATGATGAGCATACAAGAAACACACTGGGAACAACTGACACAGGTCAACGATAGCAGATTATTGGAAGCTCGCGGTCAATTACACCAGGCCATACAGCTCCTGACTGCTGCGGGTATCTCCTTTGTAGACCAGAAACCTGATGACAGCCATACAGCACTACTGTGGGATTCCGAAGCAAATATTTTTCTAAGTCAGACCTTCGGTCCTGACCACAATTTTCAACTCGGCTTAAAACCCCAGGATCTTAGTTGTCAGGTGATTCATAATCGAGAGACATTATTAGCACTGAAATTAAATGAAACAACCCTCAAGCAAGTCGCTTCCGATTTGCAATTCTTTTTGGAAGACCACGGGCTTCCAAAGGATGTCTTCACCATGGAAAGACATTTTGAATTACCCGACTATCCTGATCGCTGGTTAAGTCCTTTCGACACATCGGATCAGGCCGCATTTGATCTACTAACGTCAGCCTATTCTAATGCTTATCCGCTGATTACGGAAATTGCCGTCAAGGATAGCAAGACAGGCAATCCAATGACCTGGCCTCACCATTTTGACATGGCCATTTTGCTAACACTTGATGAGGGGAAATCAATTGGAGTAGGCCTGTCACCAGGCGATACCAGCTATATTGCTCCGTATTATTATGTCAATGTCTGGCCCTACCCTGCCAAAGATCAAATAAAAGATCAACCCCTGACTTATGGGAAATGGCACGCAGAGGGTTGGACGGGCATGGTCTTGCCTTTGGATCAAATTGTCCGGGAAGAAGAACCTGGTGCTCAAAAAGGAGTTGTGCAAACCTTTTTGCGTGAAGCGATGCTGCATGCCCAAACCATCACTGAGGGAAGTCACTAGCCCATATGATTCGGCTTGAACAAATCACTAAAAGTTTTAATGGTAATGAGGTCATCCATGATCTTTCTCTTGATGTTCCAGCGGGAAAGACTGTTGTCCTTATCGGACCGAGTGGATGTGGAAAATCTACATTGCTGAGACTAATGGTCGGATTGTTATGGCCGGACAGTGGCAACATTGCTCTTTTCCAAAAAAATCTCTCTCGAAAAAACCTTGAAGCATTACGCCAGCAGGTCGGTTTTGTGCTCCAGGATGGGGGTCTCTTCCCCCATATGACAGCTATTCAAAACATGCGTCTCATGGCAGATTATTTAAAATACGATACTGACAAAACGAATCATCGTATCGCTGAACTATGTGAATTGACTCATATATCTACAGACCTGCTAAACCGTTACCCCTCTGAACTTTCTGGTGGTCAGGTCCAGCGGATTGCCCTCATGCGTGCTCTCATGTTGGATCCCCAGATCTTGTTTCTGGATGAACCTCTGGGAGCTTTGGATCCTCTGAATCGAGTTAGCCTGCAGGAAGAGATGAAAAGCATCTTTAGTCAGCTCCGTAAAACCGTTGTACTGGTAACCCACGATATGGGCGAAGCTGCCGCCTTGGCTGATCTGATAGTGATAATGAAGGATGGATATCTGCTGCAATATGATACTCTGTCTAATCTTTCAGCACACCCTGCAGATCCCTTTGTGACTGAGTTTATCAATGCCCAGAGAAAACCATGGCAGCAGCTTGAGGATCAGATCAATTGACCCGTCTTCGCCAAAGGCTTCGCCGTGGTTATCCGCCCAATGAGAACAACGATCCATCTCCGCGATGTTTCACCGGGATAAGCATCTCGCCACCAGTCAAACCGTACAGGTACGTGGGAAGCGGGCGTAGGCAGTTGAAGTTTCTATCCCTCCTTCTTCGTGTGGCGGTAACCTTCCTTGCGATTGCCCCTGCTCAGGCTGAATCTGATTTGGAGATCAGGATTGGATCAAAGAAATTTACCGAATCTGTGATTTTGAGCGAGGTTATTACCCAACATCTACAAACCAATAAAATCAGGGCCGTTCATAGAGATCAATTAGGTGGGACCCGTTTGCTCTGGAAAGCACTGGTTCAGGGTGAGCTGGATATCTATCCCGACTATACTGGGACAATAATTTATGAAATTCTCCAGGGCGAGAAAGTCACATCGGATCCTGAGATAAAAGCTGCTCTCGCCAGACATGGTGTGAGCATCACAGGTCCGCTTGGCTTCAATAATACTTATGCTCTGGGGGTTAGCCCCTCAACAGCTGCAAAGTATTCACTCCAAAGCATCAGTGACTTGCGGCAATATCCCGAATTACGCTTTGGCTTTACCAATGAATTTATGGATCGCGAAGATGGCTGGCCCAGTCTCCGGGATCACTATCAACTACCTCAGACATCCGTGCGTGGATTGGATCATGATCTGGCCTACAAGGGTCTGGAAGCTGAGTCCATTGACCTGATTGACCTCTATTCAACCGATGCTGAAATTGCCTATTATCAGCTTGCTGTACTCGAAGATGATAAGAGCTATTTTCCTGATTATCGAGCTGTGATATTATATCGCACTGATCTTTTAGAGCGTGTACCCCAGATTCAAGCCTACCTCAATCAACTTGTTGGTAGCATCTCTGAAGCTGAGATGATTACAATGAATTCAAATGTTAAGCTAGATGGTCACAGTGAGGCCGAAGTCGCTCAAGAATTTTTGAATGTCAAATTCAACACGCTCTCGAAGATTGAAGTCTCTACCAGATTTGACAGGTTGATTAGAAGCACTAAGGAGCATTTGTTTCTCGTCAGCCTCTCTCTGGGAGCTGCCATACTGGTGGCCATCCCCCTGGGAATCTGGGGTGCTAAAAATTCAACTCTGGGTCAAGTTATTCTCAGTGTTGTTGGAATTATCCAGACTATTCCTTCACTGGCGCTACTGGTATTTATGATCCCCCTGCTGGGAATTGGTGGACCACCTGCCCTGGTGGCATTGTTTCTCTATAGTCTGCTACCTATTGTACGGAACACCCTGAGCGGATTAGCTGGACTCCCTATTGATGTACAGGAGTCAGCCCGAGCCCTGGGTCTACCGCCCGCAGCTCGACTAAGAATGATTGAACTCCCTTTGGCCGCTCGATCTATACTGGCCGGCATTAAAACATCAGCTGTAATCAATGTCGGTACGGCTACGCTGGGTGCCCTGATCGGCGCCGGAGGTTATGGCCAACCCATACTTACAGGTATACGATTGGATGACACCAGTCTCATTCTCGAAGGTGCGATCCCAGCTGCAATCCTGGCTCTCCTGGTACAGTGGAGCTTTGATTTGGCTGAACGCACCTTGCTCTCACCTGGAATACAAACCAAACAGGAAACCAGCTCATGACTGAAACGCTCACTTCACCCCTGATAATCAAATCCCAGGATCATACAGAGAATCCTACCATTGCCTTTGCTAAAGATGTTCTCAAGGGCTTAAACAGCACCCCAAAACGCTTGTCTTCTGTTTATTTCTATGATGAACGTGGATCCCAGATTTTTGAAGAAATTTGTGAACTTGAAGAATATTATCTCACACGGAAAGAGACTGAAATCCTCCAGAAATCCGCAGCAGAGATCATTTCAAAGCTTCCCTATAAGACTCATCTCGTAGAATTGGGAAGCGGGAGTTCAACAAAAACACGGATATTGTTGGAAGCTGCCATGGAGCGGTTTGGTGAAACACAATATTCCCCGATAGATGTCTCTGCTGAAATTCTAACTAATACCGTAAATGATCTCGTCAAGCGCTACCCGGAGCTTCAATTGGAAGCCGTTGCTGGCCGATACGAATTCGGTATGGAGTACATTTTAAAACATAGCACAACCTCAAATTGCATCATGTGGCTGGGTTCAAGTATTGGGAATTTGACGCGGGTTGAAGCAGCACAATTCTTAAGGGAAGTTCGAAAGAATATCGGTGATGATGATAGTTTGCTCCTAGGTATTGATCTCCGCAAAGGACCAGAAATTCTGGAACCAGCTTATGACGATGCCAGCGGAGTAACGGCTGATTTTAATTTGAATTTGCTGGATCGTATCAATACAGAATTAGGGGGCAACTTTGAACGCAGACATTTCCACCACAAGGCCGTGTACAACGTGGAGGAGGGGCGCATTGAAATGTACCTGATCAGCGATCTGGATCAGGAGATCGAAATACAGAATCTCGGAACTAGCATTTCATTCAAAAAGGATGAGATGATATTAACTGAATATTCGTATAAATATTCACACGCTGAAATAAAAGCTCTAGCCGAAGCTGCTGGTTTTTTCCTTGAGCAACAATGGTTGGATGATGAAGGGTTTTTCAGTTTGAATTGTTTTAAACCACAAAATAACGCGCCTGAGTTGCGCGCCCTGTAAGGGGTATCAAATGAAAGCCATTTGGAATGATAAAGTCATAGCTGAAAGTGACGAAACTGTGTTCATCGAGGGGAATCACTATTTTCCAGTCGCCTCAGTGGATCCAGCCTATCTAAAAGATAGCCAAACCCAGACTGTGTGTCACTGGAAAGGTACTGCCAGCTATTACAATATTGAAGTGGATGGCATGGATAATCCCGATGCTGCCTGGTACTACCCGGACCCTTCAGACGCTGCTCAAC
>JABIFG010000212.1 GCA_018650795.1 Fidelibacterota bacterium | reverse complement strand
GAACAGAAAGCGGTAAAATGATCGGAAGGAAAAGTAGTATAAAAATGAATACCAGTGATGGATTTCGATTTTTCCTGATCAACGATAAAAAGAATCGGGTGAGAGAAATGTTTTTCTCCAAACCAATGGTTCTTTCAGTGAGTATTACCATGTCCCTGGCTGTTATGGCTGTGGGTGCCTTCCTTTACTCAGGTCTTTCAAGTGCACAATATGATCTCAAAGTTCAGAGCCTCAAAAGCCAGAATAAAGAACTGGTTCGTGTCATGGAGGACATGAAAATTCGTCTTGATGATGCAGAAATTAAATTGACTGAACTTGTAGATCAGGACGAAGCTTTGCGAATCTATGCTGATCTTCCATCAGTAGATGATGATGTACGTGCACTGGGTACTGGTGGAGCCGTCAATGACTACGCACAAAACTACAATGATCTTATCCCAAATACTGATCTAAACTTTAATTCTCTTGAAGGGAACCTGTCCAGTTTGGGTCGGGAAATCACACTTCAACTCAATAGCTATGAGCAAATTTATTCCAAATTGTCCCAGGATGTAGAGCGCTTACGCAAAACGCCTTCAATTCCTCCGGTAAATCGTGGGTATTTGACATCGTCCTTCGGATCACGTCCTGATCCTTGGACTGGCAAGCGTAGAATGCACCATGGCCAGGATTTTGGCGTTCTTACTGGAACTCCTGTCTATGCACCTGCAGACGCTGTCGTAAAATCACGCAATGGTAAAACAGGCTATGGCAATACGATTATTTTAGACCATGGGTATGGGATTAAAACTGTATATGCCCATTTAAGTAGATACAGTGTTAAACCCGGGGATAAAGTGGAACGTGGAGATTTAATAGCCTATTCAGGGAATACTGGCAGAAGTACTGGACCTCACCTTCATTATGAAGTTAGGGTTAATAATGTACCAGTTAATCCCAGGCACTACTTCCTGACTGACAAAATCGAATTATAGAGTTTTTCACCCATTAATATTTTAAACGTCCGGAGTTTTCCGGACGTTTTTTTTATCTAAACTTATGTATAGCAACTAAATGAATATTTTCAACAAATTTACTCCTCTACTTCTTCTAACGCTGTTGATGAATATTGGTGTTGCTGAAGAGCAAAGTGTCCGTATCAAGGCGGTGGGGGACATCATGCTGGGATCCTATCATCCTGATGGGTTTCTACGTCCTGATGAAAAGGGAAGTATCCTCAAATATATTCGTCCCCTAATACGTGACGCAGATATAACAATTGGCAATTTGGAGGGAACCCTGTGCGATAGTGGTACTACCGAAAAATGTGAGCCTGACTCCATAGATTGCTATGTCTTCCGAATGCCCGAAATTTATGGTGCAGACCTAAAATCAGCTGGATTCGATTTTCTCTCCCTGGCAAATAACCATATTGGGGATTTTGGTACAGAATGCGTCACCAAAACCGAGGAAGTCCTGGACAGTCAGAATATTGGTTGGTCAGGTCGCCCTGGGACATACTCATCTAAAGCGGTGAGTGGTGTTCAGATTGCCTTTATTGCTTTTCACAGTGGTGGATACTGCAATAGTTCTCTCGATCTAGAAAATGCTGCTGAGATGGTATCTAATTTGAAACTCGATCATGACATTGTAGTTGTTTCAATTCATGGTGGAGCCGAAGGTCTCGCTGCCATGCATCTTCCAGATAGCATTGAGTATTATCTGGGGGAAAACCGCGGCCACATGATCGAGTTTTCCCATAGAATGATAGATGCTGGTGCTGATTTGATCATGGGGCATGGACCCCATATTGCCAGGGCTATGGAGTTATACAAGGGTAAGCTTGTCGCGTATTCCCTGGCTAATTTTGCCACTTATGGAAGATTCAACCTTCAGGCAGAAAGACGCTTTGGGGCAGTATTGGATATCAAACTAAGTCAGGACGGAGATTTACTGGGGGCCAGGATCATCTCAATTGAGCAAAAATACTGGGGAGTACCCTTCGTGGATAAAGAGCATCGGTTTAGTCATCTTGTTGATTCTCTGTCAGCTGCGGATCTCCCTCTCTCCGGTGCTAGATTCAAGTCTGATGGTACCCTGATTTTAGCAGATTAATCATTCGAATTGCCCACTTTTATAGCCTTGTAGGTCGCTAGATGGAAAAATATATTCAGCGTTGTTAGCTGGGGCTTAATGTTTTTGAAAGCGAGATTTGATCATAAATAATACAAAGAAATATTATATCGAGACTTACGGCTGTCAGATGAATGAATACGATTCAGAATTAGTCGCAGGTCTTTTAGAAAAAGAGCAATATGCCCGTACTGAAGTGGCAGATGATGCTACTCTTATTTTAGTAAATACCTGCTCAGTTCGCGAGCATGCTGAGGAAAAGGTGCATGCCCGTTTAGGCAACTTAAAGGTGTTTAAAGACCGCAATCCAGAGGTGAAAATTGGACTGCTTGGGTGTATGGCGCAGAATCTTAAAGAGGACCTGCTAAAGAGAAAACCTTATGTGGATATTATTCTTGGTCCTGATTCTTATCGTAAACTGCCTGATATGATCTCCCAACCCCTGGAGAGTACAGATCATGTCGTGGATACCAAGTTGAGCAGGATGGAAGTCTATGATGACCT
>JABIFG010000211.1 GCA_018650795.1 Fidelibacterota bacterium | reverse complement strand
AGTAAGGGTCCTCGTCTTATTCTGAAAAACCAGACGAAATGTAAGACTTTTTTTGCCACTTGCAATAGATTTTCCTTCATAGATATCGTATAAACGACTATATACTAAGGACTTACCAGCATTTTTCTGAATGGTCTCATTAATTTGTCCAAAGGGAACCATTGAATCGATTAGTATGGAAAGATCCCGCTCCACAGTGGGATAAATGGAGACTGATTCATATTTGATATCTCGATCCAGGCCTAATTTTTCAGAAATTCTCAGCTCTGCATAGACACCGGATACACTTTTTAAACTCTGATTAATCGTTTTAATGTTTCCCAACACACCAATGATGTCTTCATCCAGAATAACAGCCATGCTTTCTGTGAAAAGATCATGTTCTATGGATAAATAATTAAGCTGAACACCAAATAAATCACGAAAGGTTGATGTCAATATTCCTTTCATATGGAAAATATCAGCAACTTCGGTTTCCTGTGACCACTGCTTATTTCTGATTTCTCCCGAAACGAATAAACCAAGATGACTGGTTTCGCGAGCCCCTGTATCAGAGTCCAAATCTACAGTGCTCACCTGACCCAATTCAAATATTTTTAAGTCGGACTGACGGCGGTTGATATTGTGATCAGCTATCTTAGCCATGCCCATGAGCAGAGATGATCGCATGGAGGCCATATCTCTGGAAAGGGGATTTGCCAGGAGTAGTGCTTCTTCATCACCAAATACAGAGGGATGCTCATCAACAGCCAGGAGTCCATTTCCATAAATCTGATTAAAACCTACGGCAGCAAGATGATCGATTATTTTCTCGCGCATCTGATCAGGTGTCTTTTTATTGATCTTGTTGGCAATACTGAAATGCTGAGGTACTGGAATGTTGTTGTAACCGAAAATACGACCGACTTCTTCAATCAGATCAATCTCACGAGTAATATCAGGTCTAAAAGTGGGCACTCTTACATGAAAAACGCCCTCACTTTCTTTATGAAATAATTCAAGACCATTCAAAATCTTCGCAATCGTTGAAGCGTTAATATCAGTTCCCAGTATGGCATTACAACGCTCTGTGCGTAACACCACTTCGAGAGGTTCAATCACGGTGGGATAGGCATCAACCTGACCCTGGGTTATCTCCCCTCCTGCCAGTTCAACGATGAGGCTGGCCAGGCGATCCAGGGCATAGGGAATGCCATTGGGATCGGTTCCACGTTCAAAGCGATGGCTGGCATCTGTAGCTAACTGCAATTTTTTGGCACCGCGACGAACCACTACTGGATCAAAATAGGCACTTTCCAGGAGAAGATCTGTGGTATCATCCTTCACTTCTGAATTTTCTCCACCCATGACCCCTGCAACAGCCACAGGCTTCTTGCCATCACAAATCAGCAGAACTGAGTCATCTAACTCTCGTTCTTTGCCGTCCAGAGTAGTTATTTTCTCTTTATGCTCAGCTTTACGAACGACGATTTTGCCACCTTCAATATAGCGTAAATCAAAGGTGTGAAGTGGATGCCCCGTTTCCATAAGAACATAATTAGCAGCATCTACAACATTATTGATGGAACGAATACCTGCTGCCTGGAGACGCTGGCGTATCCAGCTTGGCGACTCTGCAATCTTCACATTTCTGACAATGCGAGCGGCATAACGCGGACAAGCTTGTGGATCCGCGAGCTCAATTGATAGAAGGCTCGATGTTGGAGTAGATGATTCGTTGACCTCAACCACAGGTTTACGCATTTGGATGTCAAGCAATGCTCCCAGATCCCTGGCAACACCAATGTGTCCCAGCGCATCTGAACGATCTGGAGTAAGATCCAGCTCGATGCTTACATCGTTACCCGACAAGTAAGCCTTCATATCCATGCCCAATTCAGCATCTTTATCCAGAACCATGATCCCAGCATGATCTTGTGAAAGATCCAATTCTCGCTCAGAACAGACCATGCCGTTGGAAACCACTCCTCTCAGCTTGGCCTTCTTGATCTTCATCCCATCTGGGAAGGTCGTACCAATCGTAGCCACAGGGACATTTTGTCCTGCAGCAATGTTTGGCGCTCCACAAATGATCTGTTTTGGCTCATCATCACCCAGATCAATCATACACACACTGAGTTTATCAGCATCTGGATGTTTTTCTTTAGAGATTACATGACCCACAACGATGGATTTAAAGAATTCAGGCAGAGTTTCTACAATAACGGCTTCAAGACCAGCATGAGTGAGTTTTTCTGCCAGAATCTCCGGTTCCAGATCAATATCGATGTATTCTTTGAGCCAGTTGTATGAGATGTTCATTTTATGTCCCGATTATGGTTTCGCAATCATCTGTAGTGCGTCATCTCGAGCGGAGTCGAGAGAGACATGCAACGTCCAAATATTCGTATCCCTCGTCCTTCTACTCCGCTCACGATGACACGAGCTCGGGCTGATGGATACGATTGAAATATTAGTTGTCCAGTCATAAACTGCTCTCAGTACTACTCTTAATTAAAATTGTTTTAGGAAGCGGACATCATTCTCAAAGAGAAGTCTGATGTCAGTTATGCCATATTTCATCATGGCAATACGTTCGATTCCCATTCCAAAGGCATAACCAGTGTATTCTTCAGAGTCAATATCGACTGCCTCGAAAACATTGGGGTCTACCATACCACAGCCACCGATTTCCAACCAACCCGTTTGTTTACAAACCCGACACCCTTTTCCACCGCAGAGAAAACAGGAGACATCCATCTCACTACTAGGTTCAGTGAAGGGGAAAAAGCTTGGCCTAAACCTGAGCTTAACGTTTTCGCCAAAGTATTCTCGGCAAAATAATTCCAGAGTGGCTTTGAGTTCACCCATGGTCACATTTTTATCGACATACAGTCCTTCGACCTGATGAAAAAGGCAATAATGCCCAGCATCGATAGCCTCATTCCGGTATACCCGTCCTGGCATAATTGAGCGAATTGGAGGTTTTTCCTCGAGCATGAGCCGCACTTGAACCGGTGAGGTGTGTGTGCGTAAAACCGAGTCGTTTTTCAGAAAGAAAGTATCCTGCATATCACGTGCAGGATGCTCAGGTGGAAAGTTCAGGGCATCAAAATTACGCCACTGAGTTTCTATTTCAGGACCTTCCGCGACAGCAAAGCCCAGACGATGGAAAATTTGCTTGAAATCCCTCAGAGTGCTCTCAATGGGATGCAAAGTTCCGCGAGCATACTCTACACCTGGTAGGGTAACGTCCACTGAGCTAATAGCTTTTTTCTCAGCCTGATGCGCGCTGATGCGGTCTTCAATATGGTCATGAATATCCAGCTTCAACTGGTTGATCAACCCACCAAATTCACCGCGTCGTTCAGCATCGACCTCTTTCATCTTCTTGAAGAGGTCATTGATGACACCTTTACGACCAAGAAACTCTTGTCTAATCCGCTCTAAATCAGAAAGCGCTGGACTTGATGCCAACGCTTGCTTGAATTCCGAGCGTAATTCGTCGACTTTTTTAAAAAGCGACATACGCTATCCTAACTGTGGTTTATTTAGCTTTTGCTACAATCGATGCGAAACCAACTGGATCTGTAACAGCGATTTCAGCTAACATTTTCCGATTGAGGTCAATACTATTTCTTTTTAAACCATTCATCAATTTGGAATAACTCAGGCCGTTCAAACGAGCAGCAGCGTTAATTCTGGCTATCCACAAACGACGAAATTGACGTTTACGATCTTTACGATCTCTATAGGCATAAACCCAGGCACGTTCAACAGTCTCACGGGCAGTTCTATACAGCCGTGAACGGGCACCATAGTAACCCTTGGCAGCCTTTAAATATTTTTTGTGCCGTTTTTTACGGGCGACGGCACTGTTTGCTTTTGGCATTGTAACTCCTAATACTTAAGCGGATATCGCTTTTTTCACTTTAGCAGCATCCCCACCAGTCAATAGACCGGACTTACGGAGTTTTCTTTTCTGCTTCTGTGATTTGTTGTTCTGCATGTGACTGGTGAAAGCCTTATTTCTCTTCACTTTACCTTTACCGGTTAGCTTGAAGCGCTTTTTAGCAGCACGATTTGATTTCATTTTGGGCATATCTAATTACCTCACTTTTTCAAGGTGACTACAGTAGTAAGGAATCTACCTTCCATAGTCGGCGTATATTCCATGTTTACATCTTCACCGAGATGACTCATGATTTTTGTCATGAGTAAAGGACCACGATCCAGATAGGCCATCTCGCGACCTCTAAACATAATCGTTATTTTTACTCTATCTCCATCGTCCAGAAACTCACGTGCTTTGCTGACCTTTGTCCTTAGATCATGATCTTCTATGTTAGGTCTGAAGCGCACTTCTTTGTTCTGGATAATCTTTTGTTTTTTCTTGGCCTCTTTAGCCTTTTTGGCTTTTTCGTATTTGTACTTGCTGTAATCCATGAGTTTACAGACAGGAGGCTTGGCGTTTGGGGCAACTTCTACCAGATCCAGTTCGGCATTTTCTGCTCGCACCAATGCTTCTTCCACGGGGACTAATCCTGCTTGTTCACCGTTCTCGTCCACAAGAAGAACCTCTGGGGTGTCAATTTCAGCATTGATTCGGAGTTCTTCCTCCTTAGCGTATACCTTATACTTTTTGATCTATTCTCTCCCTTATTTCACCTAAAATTCGTTCGCTCACTTCTACAAGGTCAAGGCTGCCTAAATCACCGACACCATGACGACGAACACTAATTTTGTTCTCTTCAACCTCTCGGTCTCCAAGAATAAACATATATGGAACCTTTTCAAGCTCTGCTTGACGAATTTTCTGACCTATTTTATCGTTCTTCCAATTGGCTTCGACCCGAATTCCAGCAGCCTTCAATTGATCAACAACTGACTGACCATAGTCTTCATGACGATCAGCAATGGGAATGACCTTAACCTGTACAGGCGCTAACCACACAGGCATTCTAGCTGCATAATGCTCAATCAGAATTCCCATAAATCTTTCCAGACTTCCCACAATTGCGCGATGAATCATGACAGGCTGGTGATCCTGACCATCGTCACCGGTATATACCAGGCCAAAACGTTCCGGCATGGAAAAATCAACCTGAATTGTCCCGCATTGCCAGCTTCTGTTAAGCGAGTCCTTGATATGGAAGTCAATTTTAGGTCCGTAAAAAGCCCCATCACCTGGATTCATTTGATACTCAATACCACGCTCTTTCAAGACACCTTCCAGGGCAGCTTCAGCTTTATCCCAGACTTCCTGTGAACCAATTGCTTTCTCAGGCTTGGTGCTCAGTTCAACATGAACATTGTCAAAGCCAAATACTGAATAGACTTCATAGACCTGATCCAGAATGTCATCTACTTCAGCATGAATCTGCTCTTCTGTACAAAAAACGTGGGCATCATCCTGGATGAAAGTACGAACTCTGAATAATCCATGAGTGACACCGCTCTTCTCGTGGCGATGGACCCGACCAAACTCACTCATCTTAACTGGAAGGTCACGATATGATCGTGGTACATCCCCGTAAACCAGAGTGTGTCCTGGACAATTCATTGGTTTTACTGCAAAATCACGGTCATCAATTTTTGTGAAATACATGTTTTCACGGTAATTGTCATAATGACCTGAGCGTTTCCACATCTCAGCACTCATGATCAGAGGTGTATTAACTTCTTCGTATTGGTGCTGACGATTAGAACCACGTACATAGTCCATGATTCCATTATAAATAGTAGTGCCTTTGGCATGGAAAAAAGCATTGGCAGGAGCGTCTTCATGAAAGCTGAACCAGCCCAATTCTTTACCCAATCTCCGATGATCCCGTTTTTTAGCTTCTTCAAGTAAGTGTAGATATTTCTTGAGAGCCTTTTTGTCAGGAAATGCGGTTCCATATATTCGAGAGAGCATACGATTGTTCTCATTACCTCGCCAATAAGCACCAGCCACACTCAAAAGTTTGAATGCGCCTGCACGTTTGGTTGAGGGCAAATGCGGACCGCGACAGAGATCAACGAATTCTCCCTGTTCGTAGGCTGAAATGATATCATCTTCAGGTAATTCGGAGATAATTTCCACTTTATAAGTTTCATCCATCTCTTCGAAACGTTTAACGGCTTCATCCCTGGAGAGCTCTATTCTCTGGATAGGCAAATCTTCATCGATGATTTTCTGCATTTCAGTTTCAATTGCAGCTAGTTGATCATCTGTGAAAGGTGTCTCAATATCGAAATCGTAATAGAATCCATTCTCAATTGAAGGACCAATAGTCACCTTGACCTCAGGAAAAAGACGTTTTACAGCTTGCGCCATGATATGAGAGGTACTGTGAAGCAGAATCTCATGGGCTTCTTCATCAGTTCTTTTGAGAAAGTTCACAGAAGCATCTTCTGTGAGCACCGTTGCAAGATCAACAACCTTGTCATTGATTCGAGCTGCGATAAGTTGTTTCTCGAACTGAGGGCTTATCCCCTGAGCAATTTCGAATGCACGAATCCCGGATGGCAACTCTTCAGTTCGGCCATCGGGGTATGTGATCTGTATATTCCCGTTCGCGTTCATATTCTGTGGGCGATACTGGACTCGAACCAGTGACTCCTTGCATGTCAAGCAAGTACTCTAACCACCTGAGCTAATCGCCCCACTTAAATCTTATTTTTCACATGCGGAACATATGACCTTTCTTCAAGCTTAAGTTGCTTAAAAACAAAGCGTAGTCCACCCGTGGCACCAACTAAGATGCGAAAAAGCGTGCGAAAATAACTGCCCGCCTATGCGTGAGCAAGCAGATTTACCAGCTTTTTAAACATTCTTTTCTAATAAAATAAGGGACTTGTCGACTTACACCATTCGGATTTCAAAATGGTTATTTGGGATTAACCTTATTTCAAGAATTGGTCGGCGACAGATTCAGTTGTTTCCTTGACTTCTTCAGTTACGGAAGTGGCCATACTTACAGGACTAAACTCTTTTTGTACCAGATCCATTTCATTGAGTACTACATCAATTGCTTTAGAAACATTGGCACGCTGTTGTCTGGCTAAAATGGTCAACGCGATGGCAATACCCACAACAACTGAAACCACAAAATTTCCAGTGATCGTCGCAGCAGAACCAATGCCTGTAGCACCGACAGTCATGAGGATTAGCAAGGTGATGATTGAAAATGAGACACCAAACACCAGAGATGCCAAAATTTGAAATGTTGAATTGACTGAATTAATTTTTGTAACAAGGTCTTCGATCTTATCCCAATCACGTTCACGTACAGGCAAGGCACTCTGCTCTTTGTGCTTACGCAAAATGAGATTAGCTGTCAAGTTGAGTTCGTTCATAAGTTGCTCCTAAGTCCAAGTTATTCATCCCCCAGGAATCCAAATCATAAACGAGAAAATGTCGATTATCTTACAGT
>JABIFG010000025.1 GCA_018650795.1 Fidelibacterota bacterium | reverse complement strand
CTACCTCAATATCAGCAATGCTAAGGCAGAGAATGCCATTCGTCCCTTTGCAGTGGGGCGCAAGGCGTGGCTGTTTGCAGATACTTCACAGGGTGCAAGGGCCAGCGCCACCTGCTACTCACTGATTGAGACTGCAAAAGCAAATAGCCTGGAACCTTATGCTTATATGGAGCACATCCTTAGCCACATTGGTGCCGCTGATACACTGGAGAAGATTGAGGCGCTGCTGCCATGGAATGTGCCGATGGAGCATGTTGAAAAAAATCGGAATCAACTTAAAAGGGACAAGTAGGTCGATTTAAGGGCGCTTACGCTTGGTGGGCTGATCTTCCTGGCCGGAATCCGTAGCTATGCTCTGAGAATGTACTGTCCCACCTTTTCTGCAGGGGTTGGAGTATTGCCTGCTGGATGAATCGATCCATTACGGTGGGGATTCCCAGATTGCGCTTCTCCTGTTTCCCCGGTTTGGGGATCTCTACCCGCAGTATGGGGTGTGGATGGTACGTTCCATTGAGCAGCTGCTCTTTGATTTCAGGCCATTTTGTGTTCAGGTATCCACCAAGGTCATCCACACTCATACCATCTACTCCCGGACTTCCTCTGTTTTGCTGCACTCGCTTGAGGGCTTGCTTCAGGTTTTCTCGATTACAGATCTCCTCCATCAGTTGCTGGTTAAACATCGGGCTTTCAGATGGTTCAGCTGCTATGGATAAATCAGCACTCACAGCAAGATCCTCAGGATTCACCTGACTCTCTCGATCTGAGTTCCCTTGTCGGGATCTGCTGCCTCTTCGATTATCCATAAAACCTTGCTCCTACTGGCTCCTATCTACTGTTCAGGCCTTCAGTCCTCTTCCTTGTGGACCTAATATGCCATCTGCTGACTCCTGCTGGACGTTATGGAACTTTTCAGTTCCACCGGTTCCTGTCGGAACAGCCCCGCAGGTCTCCCGGGGTAAGCCTTTCTCCTGCTGACTTTCGGCACACAACCGCTGGATTTACGTCTTCGGGCTTTGGTGAATAAGGACTTCGTTATCTAAGGCCAACTCGTCCACCCTCAACGCCTCTTATCCAGTTTCTGTTCGTCGGCTCATGCCTTTGCTACACGCTTCCTTCAGACCTCACCTCACGATAACGCCCTTGCGCTTCACTATCCTTCACATCCACCTTATTGGAACAGGGACTTTCACCCTGCAAGTCAACCGGCATGCCCGGCACGCCTCAACAACCACCTACTAAAGTAGGTGGGTTAACATGAGAGACTAAAAGTACCGGATACGCGTCGGCTAAACGACGTGTTTTAGTCTGGCTCAACTTCAAAACCATCTTCCTGTCTAGGCTCCTCAGTAGGCCCTTGAGTATCATAGATGAATCTGTTCGCCTAAAGGCGAAGGTTTAAACCTTACGCATGGAAATCAACAACACCATATTTGCCCTACAAACAACGTACGTTTTTATTGACGTACGTTGTTTTGAACGTATATAAAGGTGTGCTTTACGGTGGATCTTAGTATCCAAAGGTATCATCAAATAACCCACCAAGATCCTTATCAGATGCAACCGCTGGAGCAAGCACAGTACGGCTTAGATCACGTTTTCGTTCTAGTAGGTTATGAAGATTTACATCAAAGCTGTAATCCTTATTATCAGGAAATAGAGCGAGCGGAAGATACACATGAACATCCTTCTCTTGCCCAATTCGATATGCCCTATCGGTACATTGATCTTCTACAGCAGGGTTCCACCATCGTGATAGATGAATCACATGATTTGCCGCCGTGATGGTCAAGCCTACACCTGCTGCCTTAGGCGAGAGGATCATCAAGTCGAATTCTCCATTACCAGCACTCTTCTGGAACTCATCAACTAACTGTTTACGCTTAACCCCGCTCACAGAGCCATTGATTCGTTTTGGAGGTGCCTTAAATCTGTAACGATTCTGCAGATAAGGGATAAGAAGCTCCTGAACTTCTTTAGACTCAACAAAAACAAGCGCCTTCTCCCCTTTTCCAGCAATCTCATCAAGGATATTCACAGTCATCGCAAGGCGTGCAGATTGATTAATATTCTCATCAGTCAATCCCTCAACCCCGACCGGAGCTGCAAGCAAAGAAATTCGCCTCATCGACTGTAGAGCCATGAGCATTCCAGAGCGGCCCTCCCCCAGCTCTGAAACTGACTCCACAGCTGCTCGATAAGCCTTCGCCTGAAGCTCTGACATCAACCCTTTAATCACATGCTCATGCTTTACTGGGATGTCATTTAGGTTTCCCTTTTTCATCCTTCGCAGCATAATAGGTGGATCGCCAGCCTCAAGCACTTTGTTCGACAGCTTCAAAATCACACTGGCACCTTCGTCACTCTGCTTCTCATACGTTTTATGAAACTCCTGAAGGGAGCCTAAACAACCTGGGGAGGCTGTATCTAGAATTGACCAAAGGTCACGCAACTGATTCTCGACAGGGGTTCCGGTCAAGGTAAGGGTGAAATCTGAATCAAGCGCTTTAGCCATCTCAGTCACACGAGATGTTGGATTCTTGATCTTCTGCACTTCATCAAATACGACAACACCCCACTCTATCCCAATGAACATCGCAATTTTATCTCGCATCGACTCATAGGTAGTAAGCACCCAGTCTGACTCCGTTAGTTCATTGAACTGATCAAGGTGTGAGAGGAGTGAGATCTTCTTGAGTCCAGCACCATACATCTTAGTCAAAATGCCGAGCCCCGGATCATCAAGGTGCATGCTCGCTTCATCCTCCCAGTTACGCAACAAACCAGTAGGAGCAACGATTAAAAAAGGCTTTCTTAGTGATATTCCAGACTGATACTGCTCCTGTACCCATGCAAGAAAAGCTAGGGTTTGAATTGTTTTGCCAAGACCCATGTCGTCTGCAAGTAAAGCGCCTTGGTTACCTATAATCCAATGACTTTGAAGCCAGTATAGACCTGAGAATTGATGTTCATATAGATCCTTATTTATCAGAGCAGGGGTACCACGACTGGCCCCTACTACTTGCTTGCCCTCTGGGGCATAGCCAACCTCATCAAGATTATCAATGATGATCGGAACTAACTCTTCAGCCTTTTTATCTTCAATCTCCTCCTTTACGGCACCATTTCCCCTCTCTTTCTCTTTGGAGCGACCTAATGTTTTAAGGCGATGAATATTTTCAATTGAGACAGGAACTGACTGCCCATCAACCTCAATGTGACTTTTGCCTTCACTTTTCGCGGACTCCAACTGCTTAATGACACGGGGCACCTCACCAACCTCAATTTCAAGAACCGTTCCCTCCAGCGGCACATTAAGCACTCTCTCCTCTGGTGGTGGTATCCAATCATTTTCCGGCTTCACCACATAAGCACAAATTTTCGGGTTCCAGAACCCTAATCGTTCAATACGATTACTTTTATACTCTTCGGTCTCTTCAAATACGGCTTCGACCTCTTCATCTGTTAGAGAGTCACCAAGATGATCCTTTAGGATACTTCGCGGGTTTTCAAGTAGTGCCCTGCGTTCACTAACACTCTTATCCTGATAGGCACGTACAACTGACATTGCTTTACGTGCATTTTCACCCAAGATGACAAACCACTTTCCTGCAATCGCATAACGCTGGTTTGCGTCTGGATAGCCATGAAATCGCTCTTCAAAATCTTTTTGCTTTGCTGGACTTAGTGCGACACCAATCTCTGGCTCGTCCGTCAGCAAGTCTGTATCTTTGATTTTTTTACGCGACAGGAGAACTGGATTGAGCTGATGGTCTGCTGTGTAGTCTAGTGAGAAGCTATCTGCCCTAACAATGCTCATCGTTTTGAAACGATCATCAACAACCGCATCTTCCGGCAGCTCTTCCTTGAGATCACCCCACACCCTATATCGCTCATCAATATTTTCTGGAGCAATTGCATTGAACTGCTCAACGCCAACCAGAATGCTATACAGAGGATCTAATACTGTATAGGTCTTCCCAGCATTCTTGATAAACGCACCTTGTCGTTTAATCTTACTGATCTGCGTACCTGTCGGCTTGAACAACAGTGCCTGGAAACTAAAACGGGGAGACGAAAGTAAATCACCCCCTCTAAGCTCTAACCGAAAAGGGGCTGTGGGAGGTAAGCCAAGTCTCTGCAAGCCTACTGAATCCAACTCTGCTATTTGACTATGCTGTACATGCAACTTGTTTTCAGAATCAAAATCCGCGGTACCCTCTTCATGCAAACTCAGCAGGTGAAGCGCTGACCCACGTCCAGCATCAGTTGTTACTGTATGTAAGCCCCAATGATCAATGTGTAGCGGATTACCTGAATCCTCTAACCAGAAAAGAACTTCATCATTACCATAAGTGAATTTTAAGGCTGCATCGCTCATCATTAGATTATTCCTCCTGTATCCCTTTTACCGCGCCTCAGCTTGGCAACATCAATTGTCTGACTCTTAGATTTTTTATGCGGGCTATTTCTGGGATGACGAACTGTTCTGCGTTTAGATGATGAACTAGACAATGAATACTCTTGCTTGCTAACACTGACCCCACTACTCGAGAGCTTTTCAATCTCACTGGAGAGCTTCTTCTGCCAGCTATAACTCTCTGCACCTACATGACTTCCAGCGTATGTAGCGCCTTCAACCAAGAATTCTTTACTTCGATACGTCTTCTGGTATGGAAGCGGAACCTTTTTTACTGAGCTGTTAGCATCAGTTTCCCACACACTAAACTGCCCACTAAAATTCCAGTCCGTAACGACTAGGTTACCAATCTTCATAATTAACGCCGCGTGATTTCTTTTTATATTGTAGTTACTTACAACCTTCCCGTAACGATCTGAGGATAAGCTCAGCATTTTCAGAGCACGCTCATCCATCCTGTTTGACATAGCAACCCAAGCCTCATCTATGAGTCCTCTATTAAGATAAGCCCTCCAAAAACTCTCTCGATACTTCCATTGCCTCTCTATTTCAGCATCACCTTCGGCCACATACCCAAAGAGCTTGAAGAAGTCCTCAAGAACATCCTCTACAAGCCAGTTCAGCATCACTCTTTTTGATTCTTTATGCACCCCATGCCAATGCCCAGCACCGCCTATTCTAAGATCTCCAAAGGTCGTCAAAAGAAAGTTCTTGATTGTACTTTTGGCCTCTTTATCACTTGGCTCTTTATGGGAAAATGGTAGGAGAAGAGAGTCGATCAATTTTACTCTCAGAAATTTGAAGCGACCCTTATCACTGAAATCAATCAGTGTTACCACCTCAACCATACGCCTGCTTTCTGATAAATGCTGAGTCAAGGTACTCTTTAAGCTTTCGATGCCATGCTCTACGACAACATCAAAGAACTGAGTCTCCTGAAGCTGAAGATCTGTTGGGAACTCAAGGTCATCTAGCCGTTCTGTAAATGGTCTATCACCCGCACTAAAAGCTTTCCAGACTACATCTACACCTGATGGCTGAAAGATTTGGAACTCCGCATCGCATTTCTCGTACTGCTCACAACGATAGGATCTACACTCTTCAGAAATCAGTTTTTGAGCGAACTGATAAAGCTGCCCAAACTGCTCAAAAGATGGGTACTCGGAAATCAGGCAATGTAGAAGCGAGCTAACTGCACTATTTACAGGTTTTAATTCAATTTTGAAGATATAAGCATCAATGAAGCCCCTCATCAACTCAAGACGCTGGACCCCATCAGGAGCAACACTAGAATCGAAAATGATATATGGAATATGCCTAATGTACTTGTTCTTAACATCATTGAGATGACCATTAGTATAGTAATAGTTGTATATCACTTGGTATGACTCATCGAGAGTAAAATTCGTTGGCTTTCCCTCAATAACATCCCCCAGCGATTTACTGATACTTAAACGAGCAGACACAATCTGTTCGGGTTTCAACTCATTACGATAGAGTTGTGGCTCAATACGCCTGCCGATCACATTTTTTAAGCCATCACTCATTGAGCTGGTATTCCCACTCTCTTGATCTGATCAATGATATCCACTGGGATCATAGGAGCCGCTAGGATGAAACGTAAATCAACACGACGATTTAGGTCACGCATATAGTCTTTCTTCTGGTCTGATATCGGGCGATTTGCTCCATACCCAGAAGTAGAAAAAATTGGTTCGCCATCTCGATTTTTAAGCAGCTTCAGTTTCTTATTTTCTTTCTGGTTCAATAGATCATGGAACACAGTAAACGAATGCCTCATAGATACCTCCATTGCTCTATCAGGGTTTCTAAATTCACCAGGAGCAACGTGACCTTCAATCAATACAATTTTTAATGAACCGTAGGATTTGGGGTCACAGCTCCACGCCTCAACCGTACCTGCAAAGCACGGGAGAACCTTGAGAAGAGCGACCCCTAGTTTCCTGATTACTTCCCGAGAATCACTAGAGAAAGAATAATTAGATTTCCAACCCACAGCGGTATCTTCCATAAAGTAGATACCGGGAACCCTGATTATCGCAGTTTGTTCATCGATATTTACAAGGAGTCCCTCTTCTTCCGCAGCATGACTCAAACTATCAAATAGGTTCTTTTTGCTAGAGGTATGCATCTCTTCTAAATACTCGAGAAGGTACTCTTTAACCCATTCAAGATCTTTGATGATCTTGTTGAGATCCTCTAGTGATATATCGCCAAATATATCAAGGCTTTTCTGAAGGTCGGCTATCTGCTCTTTGAACTCCAGTATTTTCTGATCCTGTATACGAACCTGCTGCTGTAGGCCCGCGACTCGTCCTATAAGCTCATCCCTCACATTCTTCAAAGCATCGATTTCTTTCAGGTACTCACCTATTAGGTTCTTCAGCTTTATATTTTCCTGCTGCAAAGTCTCGTGATCAATTTTCAACTCATGGTGTTTTGCTTGAAGTCGAAGATACTTGTCTGTGGTCTCTTTTAGCTTACCCTTAAGCTGGTCATGTTTTCCTTTCAGCTCAATGTACTCCTTAGAAAGTAGCTCGAATGTTTTTTTCCACTGCAGCGCCTGTATTAGCTTCGACTCTGGCACCATCGGTTCATTTTGGTGGGTTGTATACGTTAGAATGAAGCCTACTAATAAGATAATGAAGATGAAGAGCAGTCCCGACATCAAATCACTTACCGATACCAAGTAGCCCGCCCCCTCATCCTCAAGTAATGTTTGCTCTTCCTGAGCCATTATTTACTCAATGTGTCGCTGAGTTCTTCCACTGCATTATGAATCTCAGCAGATGCCCCAGCAATATGCCTTGTGATTGAAGAAGTGTGCTCATCCAGATCCATAAGATAGTTTTTCGTCATTTGAGAATAACGCTGTAGACCTTCATCAATTTCACTAAAGGCATTACCCAAGCTTACATCTACACCTTCAAAGCGTTTTTCATACTCTGACCAGCTATTCTGGACACTGAGATTAGCTGCCTTGAGTTCATCCATAGTACCCTGAATTGAAGTTGCAGAGCGTGAGACCTCTTCTGAGGTTTCGTGACCCTTCTCCACCGATTCACGTATGACATCAACCGCATTCTCAATAGATTGAGTTACTGTCGCCAACTTCTCATTTATCTCCATCGAGTCAGCCATCAAAGACTGCTGCTGTTCTGTGAGCGCGGCAGAGCCTTTAATCGTCTGCTGGATATTCTCAGATGATTCAGCGAGTCCATTAACTGAGGTGCTGAATGCACTAGATGCATCACTTAGTTGCTTAGTAACGTGCTCCATCGTTTGTTCAAGCGAAGATGTCATATAGCGAATCCCACTGCTGAACTCTTCAACCTCTTTGCTTGCAGTTCCAGTGATCGATTGAGTCATCTTCTCTGTCACCTGTTCAAGCATTGCTGCACTGCTATTTGTTTGGGCCTGAATCAACTCTTCAATGGAAGATTGGATATCTGAAAGAGCTTCACTCATTGGGGCGGTCACAGTATGAGTTAGCGTCTGGCCCATTTTGCTTGCAAGCTCAAGCGCAAGAGGCTCCCCGAACTCCTGAAGCGCTTTTGTCTGTTGTTCACTCTGTTCGAGAACCTTACGATTAATGCTCTCAATCGTTACTCGTTGCAGCCTCTCATCCAGTCGAGAGATCCATATTTTTCTCAATTTATCGAAATGATGGACATGATTCTTCTCTCGAACTGAAAACAATATCGATGAAAACAGACCAAATATTGAGGTCCAAAATGCCAGTGATGCTCCGTCAAGCAATTTACTTAACGCATCACGTGTCTGAGCTGGGTCATTGCTTAATAGTGCTCCACTGGCAAGTGAAATCCCTGCAACAAGACCAATGAATGTGCCTAAAATTCCTAATCCAGTCAGGATGTTTGGGAATGCACTGTAGTAACGAAGATCTACCTGATTTCCAATCAGATTATCTCTCGTAAAGTAGCTCGTTACCGAGTGCGTATTAAGCACTTTGCCATCGCCATTGTTAGGGATTAATGTTTCAGTAAATTCTGACCACACATGATGCAGAATAGGAATCTCATTAATTTTTTCTCCAAACTCATCATAAAATTCAGCAAAAACCTCTTCTTTGCTTGATTCAGGGTCTTGTGCATTCAGCCAGTCGAATAGCTTGTTGGCCTTTTCCATATCTCCGACACATGGACCTATACGCTTCTTGAAGTTTCTCCAATTTCCATAGCCAAACAGAGCTATCAACAAAAGCATTGCTCCTATACCCCAGCCGCTCGTCAGGAACATGGCTAAGCTTTTGATGATGTATTCAGGATTGATCGTTTCTAGTAAATCTTTAAGGTTGGTATTCATAGCATTACTGTCTATCCTCAGAATCTCTATTTTTAGCTGCCGTTCTTCAGTCAGCTTTTCAAGCTATTCTCTCCTAATGAACATCTGTCCACATCCAAGGCAATGTCCTCAATTCATGTCCTACAGATAAAGCCAGATACTCCTCTAAATAAGTTCTCTACTCATATCTCATCATGCCAGATCACATACACAATACAAGAAGTCAATTATTACAAAATGTTACACAGCAACCGAGCACTCCCTGTAACACATCAAGAATACAACATAGCATGTCGGACAACGCTTTATAATTGACTACGTATCCCTCTTACTCCCATCAAAAACCATACAACAAATATGGCTCAACCTTACCTTTGCCAACTCAGCACACCCTCTACCTGACCGAGAAGACAGCCCCTATCTTTGGGTAAGGAATAGTCCTGAAATAAATTGCAGATTTCACAGGTTTTCGGGGACAGCGGTGTAGTTCCACTTGGGTAAGTGTTTGTCAATAAGAGGTCATTCACTCTGTGGATTCAACTAATAAGTGCAATTTTTTGGCCGATTAAAATCAGTTGGTTACGATTGATGGACTGTCGCAGTTGGATATAGAGACTGAACTACATCCATGTTTTTCCAGTATATTTCCCATGATCCTCTTGCAAGCTATTGAGGAGCGTGGGAAATATACAAATTGCACTTCAGTGTTGAATCCAGCCTCTCCCTTGAGTTCAATAGAGAGGGTAGTATCAGGGATCTGAAGTTTCCTACAAATTATGAAGTCTCAAGCTCTTCATCCTCAGGCCACCATGCGTAACAGCGTGTGGATGAAAGAATTTAGTGGCTGTTGCTCTGCTTTTGGCAAAAGCGTCTGAAAATCCTTATCCAGTGTCGCCTCTGCAATCATCCTTCGCACATCGGAGAAGGCAAAACTGGACCTTCCCTGTACCTGATGCCTTCGGCTCGGAGTATAGGACAAGCGATCCGCATAGATCCAAGTTAATGATGTCGCCATCATACAGAATTGCAGATG
>JABIFG010000210.1 GCA_018650795.1 Fidelibacterota bacterium | reverse complement strand
TGTTTCTTTTGATCGCTTTTACTCGTCTCTCTACTTCTGACTTTGGGCTCATTATTGGCTCCTTTTTCGGGTTGTTAGCCGCCCAAAGTATCTCTTATTTATTTAGATCAAATGAACCGAATTGGTCTGACTCCACACACCCCTGCATCCGTTTCAATTGTTGGGTACGAGCCTGATGAACTCATTGGACATTCCATCTATGATTTTGTAGACCCCGAGCAATTAGAATTTATCCAACAGGAACATAGCCGAATTCTTAAATCTGATGAACCCGTACCTGTTACATATCAGTTTAAACATAAAGATGGCTATTATATCTGGCTGGAATCATCAACACGCATTTACACTCCCTCGAAAGATGAAGAACCTCGCATATTGTCAATTAGTAGAGATATCTCCGAACGGATAAAATTTGAGGAAAACCTTCAAAATCTGAATATCTCGCTTGATGAACAACAAAGACGGGTGCGACTGCTGTACGAGTTATCAGCCAGCTCCAATCTTTCAACTGATGAACAGTTAGCAGCCACTCTGAAGGCAGGGATAGATAATCTGGGTATGGATCTTGGTATTATTAGTCAGATTCGGGAAGAAGAATACAAAGTGCTACACTTTGTTCCTGAATCCTCAGGTCTGAAACAGGGGATGATATTTGACCTGGGAGATACTTATTGCAGCATCGCCCTGGTGGCTGAGGATATTATTGCCATCGATGAGATGAAAGCGTCTAAATATTCCTCACACCCCTGTTACGCTGCTTTCAATCTTGAATCCTATATCGGAGTCCCCATAAGAGTAAATGGAGAGTCCTTCGGAACCCTAAATTTCTCACGTTCTGAGGCTCGTCAGAGTCCCTTTACCGACGCTGATCACGATTTTGTTCGCCTCATGGGACAATGGGTAAGTCGGGTTCTGGAGCAAGATAACGCCACCAAAAAATTGGTTCAGAGTGAGGAGCGATTCAGGGCACTGGTGCGTTCTGCCGTCGTAGGTGTTATCACAATGGATGCTTTTGGTACCGTGGAAAGTTTTAATGATTCTGCACAGCAGATCTTTGGATATACGCAAAAAGAAGTTATTGGTAAAAATGTGTCTCTATTAATGGGATCACCTGAATCGAATGACCATGATGGATTTCTAAAGCGATATCGTGAAGGCAAAGGTCACGGCAGAATTGGTGAATCGGTTGAAGTTGTTGGAAGACGTAAAGATGGGAAAAAAGTATATCTAGATCTTGGGATTAATGAGGTCCGGACAGAAGGAAGCCACTTTCTCACAGGCACTTTTCGTGATATTACTGAGATGAAAAAGGCAGCTGATGATTTAGCGAATGCTCATCTACAACTAAAGAGCGTCTTTAATTCAGCGACGCAGGTAGGAATTATTGCAACCGACCTGGAAGGTAAAATTACTATTTTCAACCCAGGGGCAGAACGGATGCTGGGATACAGTAGTGATGAGATCATCGGACAGGAATCTGATGTTTTTCATCTAGAATCTGAAGTGAAACAAAGGGCAGATGAGTTAAGCCGAGAGCTAGGTCACCCTGTTAATGGTTTTGACACCTATGTGGCCTTAGCCAAACTGGGTGGCTATGCCGAGATGGAATGGACCTATGTACGTAAAGATGGTAGCCAATTAAAGGTGGATTCAGCAGTCACTGCCACTCGGGATACCTCTGGAGAAATCACAGGTTTTCTGGGGATTACCCTTGATATTACTCAACGGAAACGTGGAGAAGAAGCCCTGCGGCTCGCTAAATCTGTGGCCGAAGAAGCCAATCAGACCAAGAGTGAATTCTTGACAAATATGAGCCACGAGCTAAGAACCCCATTGAACTCCGTAATTGGGTTTTCAAACATCATTTTGAGAAATACTGAGTCAAAGTTGGATGCGAAGGAAATTACCTACCTGGAGAGAATTCAGGCCAATGGAAAACACCTTCTCGAGTTGATCAATGATATCCTGGACCTTTCTAAAGTTGAAGCCGGCAGTATGGATCTGGAAATAGTAAGTCTCAATGTAGGGGACTTAATCCAAGATCTCATTGGGCAGGTGGAAAGTCAAGTTGCTCAAAAATCTGTGGATCTTGTAAAGGTCCTTCCTGAAAAGATTGTTGAAGTCCAGACGGACCCTGGCAAGTTAAAACAAATATTACTCAATCTGGTTTCAAACGCGATAAAATTTACTGATGAAGGTGAAGTTGCTGTCAAGGTAGAGACCGATCCCGATTCAAATCGCCCGATCTCTATTAGCGTGATCGACTCAGGGATTGGCATTCCCGAAGATCGCATTGGTCACATTTTTGATGAATTTGAACAGGTGGATTCCAGTACTCAACGCAAATACGGCGGCACAGGATTGGGTTTGGCCATTAGCCGTGCACTTTGCGAACTCATGGGATATAGTCTTGATGTAGATAGTGAGATTGACAAAGGGTCGACATTCAGAATATCGATACCCCTGGACGATCCTCTTACACAAATTGAAGAATCGGTCAGACAAAGTACACGTACATCAGATCGAGTATCAGGCTCAATCAACGACGGGAGCTTCAAAGGGAAACGCATCCTGCTGGTTGATGATGATCCAGACTCGCTGACACTTCTTTCACATTACCTCAAGGATACGGAATGTGTGCTTGAAACAGCAGTTTCTACTTCAGCTGCCATGAAGGCGGTGAAACGTCAAAAACCTGATCTTATTACACTGGATCTTAGGATGCCAGATGAGGCTGGTGATGTATTTCTGTCAGCCCTAAGAGAAAATAAAAAATTTGCTGACATTCCAGTAGTAGTGGTGAGTATCGTGGCCCGTGAAAATCGTGGAAAATTGCCAGGTGCCACAGATTTCGTGCAAAAACCAGTTAATCAACACGACCTGATATGGGCAATTCGTAGAAATATTCAAAATGCTCCATGTTGTGTGCTGCTTGTGGAAGATGATCCAGACATGAGGAATCTTATCTCTGAATATCTTTCAGATCTACAGCTTGAACTTAGAACTGCAGGAAATGGACAAGAGGCACTTGATATTCTCGAAGACTTCGTTCCAAATTTGATACTCCTGGATCTAAAAATGCCAGAAATGGATGGGATGAAATTTCTTGAAGTTTTAGAAAATAGAACCAGTCACACTATGCCCAGAGTGATGATTATTACCGGCAAGAATTTGAGCTCTCAGGAAGAACTCTTGATAAAAAATGATGGTATTGTTATTATTAGAAAAGATCAAGATTTTGAAAAAGAACTGAGACACCATATGCTAACAATATTTTTAGAAAAATAAAGCATGGAAGAATTTCAGAAAGTATATCTGCAAAAGATGAGCTCAAGAATTGAAGCTTTACGTGCTGCAGGTAAAGGGCTCACCCTCAATTTCGATGAATCAGCTGTTTCAATTAGAAGGCTAGCGCACTCCCTTCGAGGATCTGGGGCGACATATGGATTCCCAAAAATTAGCGAACTCTCAGCAGCAGTAGAAGATTCATCTGACGATATGCTTGCAGAATCTCTAGCACATCTGGTTGATCACCTCCAGGAACTATACGATACAACCCGAACAGACCGTGAAAGAATCTTGGTTGTGGATGATTCAGACGAGATAAGGTTGATGTTAGGGGTCATCTTGCAAAAGCAGGGCTATGATGTGACCACGGTCGAAACTGCCCAGGAAGGTATTGACATCCTGGCAAAAGAGTCATTTGATATAATGATATTAGATTTGGTCCTACCTGACATAGATGGACGAAATTTTCTTATCAAGTTGAGAGAGGATCATCGCACAGCCAATTTACCTGTCCTCGTTCTTTCGGCCAAAAGTAGTCCTCAAATTAAGGCAGAATGTTTTGCTCTGGGGGCTGATGACTATTTTGAAAAACCTCTGGATCCAGCTTTGTTGACTACACGGGTGGCTGTAACACTTCAACGCAGTCGTACGCTTGAAAAACAAACTCGCTATGATCACCTTACCAATCTTCCAAACCGTGCAGCTTTTTCAGAGAACTATGAATCTCAAAGTAAACTTTCTTTCCGTGAAGATTCCCCACTTTGTCTAGCCATGCTCGACATAGACGAGTTCAAAAAAATAAACGATGAACATGGACATATGGTTGGTGATGAAGCGTTGCGGTATGTCGCGACACAAATTAGAGAAAAATTGCGTCAGTCGGACTATGTGGCTCGTTGGGGTGGCGAAGAGTTTGCCGTGCTATTTCCATCTACAACTGAAAATGAAGGAAAAGCCGCATTGACTAAAGCGCTTTCCCATCTAAACCAATTCCCGCTTGTTACAAAAAACGGAGCTTCAATTCCCATATCCTTTTCTGGTGGTGTGTATCAAGTAGAACCAGGTGATGAAATGGAACAATCTCTTTCACAGGCAGATGCAGTGCTATACCGGGCCAAAGCAGGTGGCAGAAACTGCATCATGGGTTTTGGAGATGAAGTAGAAATTCGACCCACGCAAATTCTCATGGCCGAAGACGATGATCTCACCGCAGAATTTATTCTCCATCGATTGCGCAAGGATGGTTTTGAAATTGATCACTTTGATCGTGGCGATGCTGCGCTTGAAGCTGCCAAGAAATCAAAGTATGATTTAGCCATTTTTGATGTAAAGATGCCAGGAATGGAAGGATTTGAACTTCTCCAGAGAACCCGGACAGACTCCATGAACCAAAAAACGCCTGTGATTATGTTGACTTCCATGGGCAGTGAGCAAGATATATCCCGAGGTCTCAAATTGGGAGCAAACGACTACGTTTTGAAACCATTTAGCCCCATGGAGTTACTCGCCAGAATCCGACGCTTATTGAAATGAGCTATTCACTCTTAATCATAGATGATGACGAGGATATCCGACTCATTCTCTGCTCTGTGCTAGCTTCAATTGATAGTCTGACCCTTTTTGAAGCAGCAGATGGGGCCACAGCCCAGGAGCTCATACAGAATCATAAGATTGATGGCATCATTTTAGATCACCAATTGCCCGATATAAGTGGTGAAGAACTACTTGTTATATTTAAAGATTCATCCTCACCGAGAGACCCTGAGGTTGTTATGCTTTCTGCCAGAGATGATCAGGATCTCACAGAGAAATGGCTTCATATGGGGGCCAAGGCTGTGTTGAAAAAACCATTTAATCCTTTTGAGCTCCTTGCTCAACTCAAGGTTCATCTTGAATTCTGAACAATTTGTCAAATACTTGAAACAGGTCATTGCGTTCATAAAGGGGTTGGGCGACGAATTCTTTTCCAATTTTGAGAAACTCCCTCGTCTCGAAATGGCCATGCAAATTCTCATCCTTACCGTGGTGTTTCTATTTGTCCTTACCATCATCATCGCAGTAGGTGTTGTTCTGCTACGGATGAAGAACAATCTAATTTCAAAGAAATATTCCCGTCTGGAGAAGAGTTGGGAAGGACAAATCATGGAAGCCCTTTCCAGGGATGAAGATGAAGATTTCCCAGACATGGAGATCTCACGGAGAGACAGAGACTTTTTTGTTCAATATCTTTATCGATTTGCTTCAAGATTAAGGGGGCAGGAACTTCAAATCATCAAAGACCTAGCTCAACCCTACCTAGCTATTCTCGCAAAAAAATTAAAGCGCGGATATCCCGAACTACGAGCCAGAAATATCAATATTCTTGCTACCCTTGGATTTCCAGAATTCATCGTTCCCATCATTGATGCCTTGAAAGAGGACGCCCCCATTGTAAAAATGGCCGCAGCTAGAATTTTAGCCCACAAAGATTATCCTCACCATATTGACCTCATTCTTCCAGAACTTTCACATTTTGATGAGTGGAGCATGAACTTCCTATCCTCTATGCTGTCTGAAATGGGTCCTTCAATTGCTCCTCGTTTGCGAGAGGAGCTTCTTAACCATGAAGCCTCAGTTCGTGTACGAATCGCTGCTGCTGAAGCTTTAAGACAAATCGGTGACCTGGCAGCTCCAGATGCGGCAGTAACTGTTCTAGAAACTGGAGATGACCCAGAGCTAAGCGCAACCTGTTTAAAAATTTTGAGAGATATGGGTACCCCCAGGCATCGACCCCTCTTGCTCGACCTGGTCGGGTCACCTGAGGAGATTATTCGCATTCATGCCCTTTCAGCTCTTGGCTCTGTTGGCTTGGAATCTGATGCCACCATCATGCTTAAAGGGCTCGACGATCCCTCAAGTTGGGTAGCACTACAAGCCGCAAGAGCCTTACATCAGATTAAAAGCACCCAATTGCTTGAAGAATTAGCAGCTTCAGATCATTTCAGGGCTTCAATCGCCCAGCAAATTCTCACAGAGGTCAATGGCCTATGACCATCTTTGTTCGATTGTTGGAGATCTTATTAGAGAGTTTCAACTATGTGGTGCTGGCCTACTTCCTTCTACTGAATTTCTTTTACCTGTTGACGACAATTTTCGCTTTTTTCTCTTTGAGGTCATATGCGCGTCGAATGGAAGCGGTGGACCTGCAATCGTTGATGGCAAAAGCCGGAGTCCCTCCTGTAACCCTTTTTGCACCTGCTTACAATGAGGAGGCTACCTGTGTAGAATCTATCCGCGCTCTTTTAGCCTTAAACTATCCTGAATATGAAGTATTGGTCATTAATGATGGTTCCAAGGATTCCACCATGGAACAGCTCATTAATGCCTTCGAACTAAAACCAGCTGCGAGATACAAGGTAGCAGAAATTGATGCAGCTGCTGTCAGAGGTATTTACCGCAGTGAGTATCAACCCAATTTGTGGGTCATTGACAAAGAAAACGGAGGCAAGGCGGATGCGTTGAATGTGGGAATAAACTATTGTCGTACCCCACTCTTTTGTGCAATGGACGCCGATAGTATTCTAGAGCGAGACGCACTCATTCGCATCGTGAGACCCTTCCTCGAAGACGCCCATACCGTTGCTGCCGGTGGAATCATTAGAATCGTAAATGACTGTACACTCCAGCGGGGTACCCTCACAAAGATCAGATTACCAAAAAATATTTGGGCCAAGTTTCAAGTCCTGGAATATTTACGAGCATTTCTCTCCGGTCGTATGGGATGGAGCGCCCTGAAATCGACTTTGATCATTTCTGGTGCCTTTGGGATGTTTAAACGCTCAGCTGTGGTTGCAGTTGGGGGCTATGCCCATGATACCGTTGGCGAGGACATGGAACTCGTTGTCAAACTTCACCGTTATCATCTCGAGCGGAAACTGCCCTATACCATTTCATTTGTCCCCGATCCTGTTGCCTGGACAGAATGTCCTGAATCAACGAAAATTTTAGGACGTCAACGTGACCGCTGGCAAAGAGGGCTGTTTGAAGTGCTCTCTCGCCATCGAGTCATGCTGCTCAATCCAAAATATGGACGCATAGGAATGTTTGCCTTTCCATATTTCTATTTTCTAGAAATGTTAGGACCTGCTATCGAGATGCCTGGCTATATCACTTTTCTCATCGCTGTCATCTGGGGATCTATTTCATACACCTATATGGCGGCATTTTTTGTCGTCGCCTTTGTCTTTGGCGTAACACTTTCCCTGTTCTCAGTAGCATTGGAGGAATTAACATTTCGTCGATATCCTAGGACGAGGGATCTATTCCAACTCTTCTTTTTAGCGATCATTGAAAATTTTGGTTATCGTCAACTTACCATCTACTGGCGTATTCACGGTTTTATATCTGCGCTTCGAAAGGTTGAAGGGTGGGGCAAAATGGAACGCAAAGGATTTGCCACTGCGCCTGAAGAAAGTTCAAAATGATAAAGATAAATACTGATAGAATTCTGCGCTTTATCACAAGACCCCTCGAGGTCGTGATTTTACGCTATATCTTTATTTTTATGTTCGCCGCTCCTCTAGCCATGTATCTGATGTGGTTCTTCTCTCCAAAGCATGAGCTTGAAATTGTCTTGGTGAATAAGTCAGTAACAGACGATTCAAATATGGAGCAACATTCATTAAACTGGATTCTCAAGCATGAACGAATAGTGAATCATTCCCAGGATTTTTATCGCCCTGATTCTGATTACTATGGATTCTACCCGAGGTTGGGTGGTGATTTTACTGTTCGTGATTTTCGGTCATACGATTCGCTGGCAATAAATGATCTGGTCAAAAATTCTGACATGCTTTATCTCACCGACTCTTATGGTGTTTACACACATGATTATGGTTCAGACCTGGACAAGCCCAATCGTCTTTTATACGGTGGCTTCAATCGAAGCGATCTTCATGTTCTGAAGGAATTTCGCGCTCAGAAGAAACTCATATTGAGTGAGTTTTCACTTTTTACACCACCCACCATGCGCAGCATGCGGGACTCGCTCCAGAGTATTCTGGGTGTGGAGTGGTCTGATTGGACAGGACGCTATTTTTTATCACTTGATTCCACGGCACATGATGAACTGCCACCATGGGTGATCAACCTTTACCATAAAAAATATGGACCTCATTGGCCATTTACCGATTCAGGTATAGTCCTGGTCCGGTGGGATGATATCGTGATTCTAGAATATGGTACGCATTTACTTGAAGAAGCACCGATTATCAGAACACAAGTAGTAGATGCGAATCATTATGATCTCCCACCTTCTATTCAATATCCCTTCTGGTTTGATATTGTATCATCTCCAGACAGAGACAATCAAATTGTCTCTGTTTATCATCTTGAGGTGAACGAGCGGGGTGATTCCCTCCTCAGCGCCCACAATATTCCCAACCTGTTTCCAGCCGTGCTGAAAGAAAGTAGTGGTGAATTTCCCTTTTACTACTTTGCAGGTGATTTTGCGGATAATCCAGTTAACACTTCAACGGCAAAATTTAAGGGAATCGAGCGTTTCCATAAGTTTTTCTACAATAAAAATGATGTGGAGGATCGTCGGCAATTTTTCTGGAAATATTACCGTCCTTTGATATCAACCATCCTCATGGATGAAGTAAGCCGACTCAACCATTAACTCAAATAATCAGAATGTAACAATTGGGGGGATTGCTTGTTTTTGAAGCATTTCGAACCCTTACTAGTACAGTAGAATTAATTACCACAACAAACATTTCACACTACTTTGTGATGCCAAAATTAATCAAGATTCATACTAGCTAGGAAACTTATACAATGACCTTCTTGTACCGTACACATATAATTATTCTTCTTTATCTATTCTCCTTACCTACCTATGGCTGGGAACTACACACCCTCATCGCTCAGCCTGTGTTTTCTTCCATGGAGGAAGTCATGTCCGCAGAGGATGTCGTTGTGACGAGCCTGGAGGAATTTCTCATATTAGCGGAGCTGCATCTTGAAGAGACACTTCGAGAAGAGGAGGTCTGGGCCATAGAAAATTTAGATTTTTATGCTCCATTACCAGACTCACTTTCATTTCAGGCCAATGATGATGAGGAAACTGTCCGTCAAAGATTCACTCAGGCCATTCGAATCAATCCTGAATCGAAATTAATCTCATATCTACAGTTGCTGCCTGGCGAAGAAGCTGGTTCTTATCCGTTACTGGTTCCTGAGGATGTAACTCCTTTGAAGGAGAACGACGGTTTTTTTAATGTCGTGTTTGTTGAATTAACACCTGGTGAAAAAATTGATCCCCTCAGCGTTCTGGTTTCTGCCAACCATGAACCTGACCTGGCTTTGGACATCGGACTTTATGAAAACAATGATACGGAATGGGGTCAGAGATACGGAATTGGAACGCAGCCGTTTGGAGATGCTAAACTTGAATACAGTTCTCAAGCCCCTATTCATATGGGACTCTATCATGAAGCTGCAGTGATCAATATGATTGCACCTTTTATTCAAAAATGTTATCCAGAATATAGAATCCACCTATACAAGACACTTTCTGAGCTGGCCTTCAGTCTGGGTCATGATTACTGGGGCTGGCGCTTTATGGGCTGGGGATTGCACTATATTGCCGATCTGACACAACCCTACCATGCCCAGGCACTCCCTGGTGTGGGGACCTTTAAAATGATTTTTATGAATGTCATGGATATGATGGGCCGTAGTCGGATGAAGGATGAGGCCATTCAATTGGTCTCTAACAGACACATGGCCATCGAGCTTTTAGAGAGGCAGCTCCTGGAAAAGGCTTATCTGGAGAATGATATGGAATATTTGCATTTCCAAACCCTGTCCTCAAAAGGAACAATCCCTCATTATATGGATCTGATCCCCCGTGAAATCATTACAAAAAAATCATCTTCCCGGGCTAAGAAACTGGACAAAATTATAGCAAATAATTTCCCGAAACAGTTGGTGTCTGATCCCAATTATCAATTGGGGGATTTTGCACAGAAAAATGAATTATTGGATGTACTTAATAATTCGGGCAATCCCGGAGCACTCCAGAATCTTGAGCTGGAGCTCAATGATATCTTGACAGAGTTTTCCATCTATGGCCGCAGCTATGCAAAGAGCATCCTTTCAAAAAATCCCTGAATAGTAAATTCTAATCAATCTCATTGAAAGATGAGTTGAATATGGAAATGGCACCTCAAGGTGCCATCTTCTACCTTTAAGCGCTCTAAAAAATTTCTTAATACTCCCAACCAGCAATTTTGGTCCAGTTGGGGATATATCAATTCCATATAGATATGAATCAAATTGATGCCCTTTTGTGTCACTGAAGAAATTATACAATGAGTGTATCTAATTGTATATATTGCATATAAGTCTTGTTGAATGTGACTGGCATATGGATTGACATTATATGGCTCATGATTCTCATAGACAGAACTGACTATGTATTCATTAATACTTGTTTGGATCCGGACGATCTCACACACCTGACACCTGTGGGTCCCATGAAATATTGATCCCAATAAGCCAATGACACTGAAAACACAATTTGGGGCTATTATGAAACATACTATCATCTTTTTTAGCATTATTGCAGGCTTGATGGCCTATGAAGAACCTTACGATCCAAATAACTATAGACAGCGTGAGATAAAAGCGGTGCGGATTTCAGAACCATTGAGGATTGACGGTCGCCTGGACGAGAGTCTTTATCTAGGTACCAGCTATTCAGACTTTATTCAATACGAACCCTTCAATGGGGCTAAAGCATCACAGAAAACAGATATGTGGATAGCCTACGATGATGCCGCTATTTATGTGGGAGCACGCATGTGGGATACTAGTCCTGATTCCATTGTTGGTAGGATTGGACGGCGAGATGCCTATCTCAATGCAGATATTTTTGAAATAATTATTGATTCATATCATGATAAAAGGAATGGATTCTCTTTTCAGATAAATCCAGCCGGTTCCATGAGGGATGAAGTCTATTTCAACGATTCCTGGACTGATGATTCCTGGGATGGAATATGGGAAGGCAAGACCACAATTGATGATAAAGGGTGGACAGCAGAAATGAGAATACCTCTCTCCCAGTTGAGGTTTAGTGAAAAGGAAGCGTATGTCTGGGGAATTCTGCCTACCCGCTATATCCAAAGAACAGGGGAATGGGATTACTACGTCTACCATCCATTAAACGAGAGTGGAGCTATGAGTCGTACCGCTGATCTTACAGGAATTCGAGATATTCATCCTCCTAAACGCAGAGAGTATCTTCCATATTTTACCGCCAGTGCCAGCAACTTACCAACTCGAAAAGACAATGCCTTCATCCAGGGGAAAGATAGCGATTTTGGGGTGGGAGCAGATATCAAACTGGGGCTGGGTGCAAATTTGACTGTAGATGCCACCATCAATCCAGATTTTGGGCAGGTTGAGGCTGATCCTTCCTCAATTAACCTGTCTGATCATGAAACATATTATGATGAAAAGAGACCCTTTTTTCTTGAGGGCCGCAACATCTTCCGGTTTGGTGACGGTGGTCCCACCAATAATATCAGCATCAATTCGAGTGAACCAGATTTCTTCTATAGCCGTCGCATTGGTCGTCCACCGCAGGGATATGTAGCCTCCGTGGCATCTGACTCTCTTGATCATCCCTCAGAAACCAGAATTCTGGGAGCTGCCAAGATCAGTGGAAAAATTGGTGATAATTGGTCCGTTGGAGGTCTTTCGGCCCTTACCAGTCGTGAACACGCCAGCTACTATCAAGATGGAGCAGTACGAGAACAACAGGTTGAGCCATATACCAGCTACAATCTTATTCGAACCCTGAAAGAAATGGACAATGGACGCTATGGTCTGGGCTTAATGGGAACATTGACGCAGCGCTATATAGATGGAATTAGTATACTTGGAAAGAAGCGTGCTGAACGCCCCTCAGCTGACCTGCTCTCCACCCGGGGAACCGGTCTCGGTGTTGATGGTTGGGCCTTTCTAGGTGAAGATAGAGGCTGGGCCATTGGTGCCTGGGGAGGGGTTTCTCAGGTAAAGGGTTCAAAAACCAGAATGTTAAGCTTGCAGCATAGTCCCAGCCACTATTTTCAACGTCCTGATGCCAATCATGTTGATGTTGATACCTCATTGACAACCATGGCTGGTCATGCAGGTCGCATTAGACTTAACAAAGAGGCCGGTAGAGTACAATTTAATGCTGCATTGGGATGGATATCACCAGGGTTTGAGACCAATGATCTGGGTCTGACTTTTGGCACTGATGTAATAAACAAGCATATCAACTTGGGTTATAGATGGTTAGACAGGGGCACCTACATTCGCTCAGCCAGTGCCAGCGTTCTTTACGCAAACAATCATGATTTTGAAGGAGTGAATACTGCAGATGTCATTTTTAGCATGGCATCCATTCGCTTTGTTAATTTTTGGAGCTTGAATATGAATGGGGGTTATGCGTTTGAGAATTTAAGTAATACTGCATTACGGGGAGGCCCACGGGTTCTTGAGGCTCCCGAAACATTTTTTGGTGCAGGTCTTAACTCAGACTATAGGAAGAATATTTCTTATTCATTTTCCCTGGATTGGGGCGCTGAAAATGATGGCGGCAATGAATTGGGTCTATCCATGCATCTTAACATGAAATTGGGTGAACAGCTCAATCTATCCATTGGACCATCCATTTTTTGGGAAACAGATATGACTCAATACATTACTGCGGTAGATGATCCGGCCAATACTCAGATGTATGGAAAGCGCTACGTTTTCTCCCAGTTGGATCAGACGGTGACCTCAGCGGATATCCGAGTTGATTATCCAATTACACCCCGTTTTTCACTCGAGGGATACTTTCAGCCCTTTATAGCTGTAGGTGATTACTCTGGTTTTAAAGAGTATAAGCGTCCCAAATCGGATGAGTTTCTGGTGTATGGCGAAGAAGGATCGACCATCGATGATAATTATGTGATAGATCCTACTGGTGGTAGCTCAGAAGATGCCTTCACTCTATATAATCCTGATTTCAATTACAAGGCTCTCGTAGGAACCCTTGTGTTGCGATGGGAATTCTCTCCTGGATCAACCATGTTCTTAGTCTGGACCCACAATGGATCCGACTTCCAAAACCATGGTAGATATGATTTTGCCAAAGACTTGAAGCGCTTGCTTAAATCTGAAGCTGATGATGTTTTCGCTTTAAAACTCTCTTATTGGTTTGGGTAGGATTCTACTCTCACAGACCTTTAGGAATACGATAGAGGGGCCAGCTTTGCTGGCCTCTTACTTTTTACCTTCCCCCAAGAGTATGATGGTTTAGTTTTATCCTATTATAAAAAATAGGGGTGAAAATTGAAAAAGTACAACTGGGGTCTTATTGGAACAGGTGGAATCTCCAATTTATTCGCTGAGGGCTTGACCACGCTTGACCAGGCAATGATCTATGCTGTAGGTTCACGAAATCAAACCACTGCTGATCTTTTCGCCGAGAAATGGCCGGTTTCCAGGGCTTATGACTCCTATGAAGCCCTATTTGCTGATCCTGAGGTGGATGTTGTATATATAGGTACTCCCCATAATTTCCATTTTCAAAATGTCCGAGATGCCTTGAATGCGGGTAAGCATGTCCTCTGCGAAAAACCCTTCACCATCAATGCCAGGGAAGCTCGTGAGCTCATTGAGCTGGCGCGTCGAAAAAAATTGTTTCTCATGGATGCAATGTGGAATCGTTTTCAGCCCTGGTTTCAGGTTGTGAAAGATCTACTCAGGGAAGGACGCTTGGGAGAGTTGTTGCATTTTAAGGCGGATCTATCGTTTCATTTTGATGTGGGACCTGAACACCGCATCTATAATCGAGATCTGGGAGGGGGTGCCCTACTAGACCTTGGAGTCTACCCCCTTGCTCTAGCTTCCGCTTTTCTGGGAAAACCCAATGAGATAAAAAGTATGGCTCACTTCTATCCTACTGGAGTTGACGATCAGGTTTCCATGTTATTTGGTTACCCATCAGGAGCTACTGCTGAACTGGGTTGCTCAAGTCGATACTTATCTAAAAACAATGCAACTCTGCATGGCTCTAGAGGGTTTATAGAAATACACGGAATGATCATCCGACCGGAAAAAATTACCATTCATGAGCAGGGTCAGAAGGTTATTGAGATTGATACACCATACATTTCTAATGCTTACCAATATGAAGCCCAGGCAGTTATGGAAATGCTCGAGCTAGGGGAGACCGAACATCCTCTTATGCCTTTGGATGAAACCATTGAAATTATGGAAACCATGGATGAGATTCGTAGGAACATCAAGCTTAGCTATCCAGGAGAGTAAATCGCTAGCACATCTCATTCTGATCTGATGTAAGCAGGCAAAATCCTTATATGAAAGTTTTTTAATGTTGAGATGGTATGCTACCATTTCGATCATGATTTGCTAAAGTATTGATTATTGAGTAGTAATGAGGGAGTGCCATTTAGAGCACTCAAATCGTAAAGAAACGTTATTAAATACTACCATGTTGCAATT
>JABIFG010000024.1 GCA_018650795.1 Fidelibacterota bacterium | reverse complement strand
TTATGATCGAGCTTGCTGAAGGAGTGACCGTGTCGTCCTGCTGTTGTGTATTCACCATCCTGACCGGGGTAGTCGGCAACGGGGCAATCTTCATCGTTGCTACTGGCATTGCCACAGCGTGTGATGCTGGTATCGTTGAGTGGTTTGGACGGAATCACATCACTTGTGCTTGCTCCTCCACTGCTGTTACTGCTCCCCTCTTCTTCGGCAAGCGGCAGGTCTCCCAGATAGGCCACAATATTGGCTACAGGATCCAGCGTTCCATTCTGGTTGAAAGATGCTTTGGTCGTGCGCCCACTTCTCACTTCAAGATGAACATGCCATGCATCTCCATCCTTGATGCCCGCCGCCCCCTGTATCCCCAGTCGATCCCCCACCTGGACATGCATTCCGTTTGTGACCTCTATCTGGTGGGCATGCAGATAGATGACACTGATATCCTTGGCGGCATCATAGACCACAACTCGGTTGTAGGTGGTTCCGTTCTCTGCCGCAATCACTTCCCCTCTGCTGACGGAGTAGAAGGGTTCCAGGTTATTCTGCGGGTTGCCCCCTGCAACATTTTTAGTTTGGATATCAATACCGGCGTGGCCTATACCATCATAGTCTTCTGGATGCTCTCCCCAGTTGTTGTAGTCTCCATTCAACTCGGCATAGGGGCGGTTAAAGAGTTGGCAGGCGATCCGCATGCTGTTGGTCAGGGTGAGATCGCCAGCGCAGTTACTGGCTGATGAGGCCTCTGTTTCACCACTATAGCGTACCAGCTGAACCTGATTGATGAGTCGAGAGAGATCAAAGCTATTGGCGATATCCCCTTCAGTATCGATGCCCTCTATGTAGTTTCCTATTTTCCAGATTCCCGTTTCCGGAAGCGTAAATGTCAGTCTATTCTCATCCATACTGAGCGCGGCCTGAACTCCATTATAGAGATTACTGTTATCTTCGATCAGGATCATCTGCGCCTTTTCCAGTGTACGCCCAACATTGCCGAGATATTCACTCCAATCATATTGGTTACCCAAGGCATCAGTGATCGAGAGGTGTATCTCATCCCCTTTTTGGGCGACAACCTCAACCGTTGAGTAGACTGCTCCCGAACGCCCCTCCCCTTCCGGAAGGGCAACCTGCAGGATTCGATCAACTCCATCTGTGACCATTGCCGTGTTATCGGCACCACCACCATGCTCTTCCACAATCATCTTCCCCAGTGGGTAGTCTATAGCGGGGAACTGCTCATCCCCCGTTGGAAGATGCAGTTTTACAAGTTTTACTGTCTCAGTGGTTGGGATCGCTGCAACCAGTGCCTGTTGCGTACTATCCCAGGTTGCCTGGACTGTAGGGGGCTGCTGCTCACAGGTTTCACAATCAAACAGCAGTGTGAATGTGCCTTTAGCAGACAGTGCTTCAAGGTGTTCCCATCGATAGTCGTTAACTGCCTTGAGGGTGATCTCTCCATTGGCTATTGCCAGATCAAGCCGGTCATCTTCATAGACCTTGCCCCCTGCTGGCAAGGTGATCGAGAGGTAACTATTTTCATAGCGACTCGGCAGCTCTAACGAGGAGATGCTGAGTTGATCCAGCAGTCTTTGATAGGGATTGATGCTGATATAGAAGTATCGATCAATCGTGTAGCCCTCTTCATCAGAGAGTGCATCACTCTCTGGAGCACCAAACTCTATGGTCAGTTTAAAGAAGTTGTCACCATGCTTGAGTTTATAGGGGGTTCTAGTACCCTGTCCCAGCAGCGCCTGGGTTATGACGCCTGTGTCATCAATAGCCTCAACGGTCAGGCTTTCAATGCGCCGCCCAAGGTTAAGCGCCTCAATGTGATTGTTCTTGTTTTGGTAGAAGGGCGCATTAAAGTAGATTTCATCCCCCTCATTCAACACCTCCTGATCTAGCCTCTCTCCTGAAAGGTTTTCAATCAGCGGTGAATAGCTGTTGTGATTCCAGGTCTCAAACAGGCTTGCAATGATAAGTGAGGCATCCGAACGGTTATAGCTTGCATTGGTACTGAAGGGGCCCCAACCACTCTCTATATAAACATCATGCAGCGTGGCACTCCCCATTCCCCAGTTATTTTTATAATCCTGCACAAAAAGGTCAAAGAGCTGTTCTACCGTCCACTGAATAGGCAGGGGACTGTCTATATGCAGCTTCTGTGTGATATCCCCCTCATATGAGGCAAGCTCTGAGAGTATCTCCCCATACTGGTTATCTGCGCCGTATTGATAGCACTCCTTATTTGCGGAGATCTGTTTATATCCACAGAAGAGACCATCCAGGGTATCGATAGAGATATGATAGTTTCTCAGATTTTCTGTGACTGAGGAGAGCGACCAGGCAAAGCCGAAGTCATTAGCAATTTCGGCAATATCCAGTGCCATATCGACCCAGTTAGCTTTACTGAGCTTGACATGTGTTTTTGCCCCAACAACTTCTGTAGTTGCTCCGGTAATCGCTAATCCTGATTTCACCACAATAGAGACCAGATCTTCAATTGCTTGCTGCTGCCCAGGTTTTACAACTCCCAACCTGTTTAACAGATACCAGACCTTATCCACCATAAATTGTAATTTATCTTCAGAAGCTGAATTTTTAAGATCACTTATATTGATGCCTTTCAGTGTAATTACATCTCTTACAACTGTAATGACTAGCTTGATAAGATCATGTGATTTCTCTATTTGAGTAATATCCTGCCTACTCTCATTACTGAGCATATTGAGTATGTGCAGTTTATACTCTGCATAACTCTCTACCAGATCCTCTCTGCTATTGTAGGCAAGCAAGCCAAAAGGGACTGCCTCTGTCAGGGCCGCAGGCGTTGCAGCATGGAGCTCAATTGGAACAACCTCCTTACACTCTTCTTCATCGTAGTAGGTGTTGGCAATACCGGTGCATCGTGCAACTATCAGGTCTTTTTCCAGCAGTTTAAACAGAGGCTCTTCATCCATTCCTGTTTTATCATAGAGAAAAACGCCTTCTCTCATCTGTGAATGGTCGTAATCATCAAAGACACGATAGTTTCCACTGACAATGTAGGGTGTGGCCGGTGGCGGGAATCGCTCTCTGACCCCTGTTTGCAATAGCAACGCACTGGGTATCGGTACCGCCACATCATTTTTCATCAAAATATCATTTTGCCCCCAGTGCGCAATAATGTTTGCCACTGGTTGGTCATGTGCAGACTGGCTGTAGGCTTTGACTACTTTGCTTGCCTCCCATATATTTTTCAGCACTAATCCGGTTGGTGAATAAGAGAGGCTGCCCTCTTTTAGTAGATCATCTTTGACCCCCGAGTTATCGATATATCCACCATAGAAGATAAACTTGTTATAAATAGAACTGTTTTCAGGGTTGAGCAACCTATTGTTCAGTGCTTGTGACTTTGCATTAATTTGGTATTGATCTTTGTCGCCCCCCATTACTACATTGGGTATATCAAAAGGCTTTCCTGTTTGGCTGGCTTCCAGCTCCCAACCTCCATCCCAGGAGAGGTCAAGCGCCCCATCGGTGCCCATATTAAATCCAGCCGTGTATTTATTGGCTGTAGGAGTACTGTAGAACAACTTGTCTTGCTGAGGTGGATTTTGATTGGTGTAGGCCATGATCCACTCATCAAGATCTGAATCATAATCCCAAGCACTGAAAGTCCCACGATGGGGGGATGCCAGAGTAATGACTCTCTGCACCTTTTCATTTATCGAGGGAACAACCACATTTCCATCAGAATCCTGAGTCCCCAACATTGCATATTTGGCAAGTAGGCCACCTGTACTGTGACCCACCAAGATAATATCGTCATGCGTGTAAAGCTCATGATGCCCCTTAACCATTTCGGCCAGCCGCTTTGCATTGTACTCATTTGATCGACCGGTTGGATAACGGAAACGATAGACCTTATAGTGCATGAACAGGTCTTGCTGTTCGAAATAACTGGGATGACTATTTCCGGGCCCTTTGTGTATTGAGTCTCGAGGCATCACGCTCTCGGAATGCTCAGCCAGTTCCCACCAGGCATCGACCTCATTCATCTGTTGTAGTGTCGTTGCCCAACTATCATCATCACCCTGCCAGCCATGAATCAGGATAATTGGGGTTCTGTGGTCTTTTGTGTAGCCTACGTCGGTACCACCCTCGGCGAGATTGAGATTTGTAAAACTTGGGGTATAGAACTCTTCGGAGTAGAGCAGGTGGGAAGGAAATTTCCGTAGCGCTGCATCCAGATACTTTTTTACATCAAGGTTACTGATAATATGACGTGAAAAATACTTTTCAAAGGTTGAGGTAAACTCAGTCCCATCATACTGTCCACGCTTGGTGTCAGTTGAATCTTTAATACCATATTTGTCTATGTCAACCAGATCAAATCGCGCCACTCCATATGACTCTTCCTGATCTACTCTTTTCTCTTCACTTTGAAAAGGTTCTACCAAGCGAATCTGTTTATGCTTACCGCTTTGCAAATCTTCAAGTTCTCCTGCCATCACATGAAGAAACACTTCTGCCTCATTAAAGAAGAGGCTGCACTTCTGTTCTACTAGCGCAATAACCCTTCTGCCATCGCTATCAATAATCGAAGCAATTTCATTATTGGGCAAGGCACCTACCTCAGTTGTATCATCACAACTAAAATTTAAGCGTTCATCCCAACCATTTTCCTCAAAATCTTTCTTGTCATAGTCTTCACTCACTTCACCCACTGAAAAATTGGTTACCTGATACTCATCCAGTTGACCATGGGCTGAACTTACCTGCATCTCTCTCTTTTCAATTTCGGTTACCTTGACTAGATCTATTGCTCGATGAACCTGAATAGCCCCATAGCCGCTTACGCTATCGACGCCAGCTACACCAACATCTGAAGCGGTGAGATAGAGCCGCTTAATCAAAACATTGGCTGTCTCAGTCTCTCTGTTACGCTGTTCAAGCGCTGTAGCGATGATTGCAATTTTTCCAGACACTATTGCAGCTGCAGCAGAGGTACCGTTGTCTTGACTCTGCTCTTTATCATCAGCAACCTGCTCTACCAAATCTACAAACAACCCTTGATTAGAGTATTCTGCAACTGTGTCATCGCCACTCAAAGCACCTACACCCACCACATTTGGGTAGGCAGCGGGATAGAATGGAACATCAATTTTTCCATCATTACCCGCCGACGCGACAATAACTACCCCTTTTTTCTGTGCATATTCAACTGCATTAGCCATTAACTTCGAATGGGCATACCCTCCCAAGCTAAGGTTGATGAGCCGGATTTCACTTTGATCTAATGTATGGAAAATGGCATCAGCAAGCTCAGCATGTGTAGTCACTCCTGAATGGTTTACGGCTTTGACCACGTATATCGGTGTATTTGGCGATTGCTGATGGATCAATCGAGCCATTCGTGTACCATGCCCATGATCGTCATCGGAATTAAGATCCCTGTTAACAATATCTGCCCCAGGGAAAAGGGTTCCTGCTAATGTAGCATCTGAGAAATCAACACCCGTATCAATCAGTGCGACAGGAAAGATCGCACCCTTTTCTTGCTGCGGCCCCTTCTGTTGTTGAACGATTTCTGCCGTTTGAGCTGCTGTCTGGTTGTCTGTCAGATGCATCAAATAGTTAGGTTCTGCAGCGATCACCCAATCAATTTTGGCTATTTCATCGGCAACATTTTTTACTACCGTTCCAACAGGGAAACGGGCAACAAGATAGCCCAAGCGATGCATTCTACGATCCAACACACCTTGGTATTTGTTGACCACTCTGTCAAGAGTGCGAATTCTATTGTTGAACCCCTTCCCTTTTTTAAGTTGTACCACTAACTCATCAGCAACATAGGCAACTACTGCACCATCTTCCACTGTTTTGATTATTGGTCTCTCTTCACCTTCAGGACGGGGAAAATAGATAGAGCCCGGTACAGAATGGATTACTTCATGACCTACCCGTAATTTGTTTGCTCCCTTGCTACCCATTGGCTGCCCTGTAGCAAGTTCCAACTGCGGTGATTTTTGCCCTTTTTCCAGGAGGTAAACGGCCTTCAGCTGCTCTTGAGAAGTTCCTGATTCATTGACCGCTTGTCCCCATACTTGTGCGATATCCAGGTTACGAAAAAGTTTAGTGATCAGCTGATCCCTTTCAATTTTTGATAAGTCGGCATTTAAAGTAGAGGGGCTATTTTGTTGAAGATAGAACTCGATGCCAGTAACAACTGACAGCCTTTGAAGTACTTCTGTTAACGGCGCATTTTGCAGATAGACGCTATATAAACCCTCACCACTTGGTTCAATCACTATTTCTTGAGGGCTTTGTGCTGTAGCAGCCTGATCTGCATCATCAATAGCACTGACAGCTTGTGACATAACCATAAAAATGATTACAGCTAGAGTTTTGAAAAGGTGATTATTCAACACGGTATTCCTCTAAATTTCTTTGACTCAGCCCTTTTCCATAACTTCAGATACGAAGTCAATATTCTATAAGTAAATCTGCCCATTTTTTCTCAGTCCATCCCGCTTGTTTGGCAAAAACACCAGTTTTTATCAAGCTGAGCGCATATCCCGTTACCTCTGTTAACCTTAGTCATCATGCGATTACTCTCAGCATTACTGATCATTCTGTCTGCAAGATACATCAACACTTGCACCACTCTGTCAAGTTTGTTTGATATGCGACGAGGAGCAGTCACCTGTCTCATAAAAGCTTACCATACACAATTGATCTAGTTAAATATTTCAAATTATTACAAAGCGTTACTCAACAACTAACTATCCCCTGAAAATAGCAATTCCTCCTATAGCCTCCTTCTCAACCCCTCCAAGAAAGGGGTCAGTTCTCGCCCTGTAACATATTGCCTCTCACAATCCTCCCGATAGTCGCCAAGTGGAGGCCAAAATGCGCTGCAATTTCCCGGTAACTATATGCTCCGGTTTGGTATGCCGCAATGATTGCGACATT